>CAZCPW010000007.1:0-17231 GCA_964499925.1 uncultured Lachnospiraceae bacterium | reverse complement strand
GCCCCAAAGTTCAATTCGGAAGGGGTTTTCTTCCGTAAAATCAAAAATATCTATTATTCCGCCGCGTACGGAAAATTGGCCTCCCGTTTCGACCTGGTAAGTCTTTTCATAGCCCAGTGTCAGCAGGCTTTTTACTAAATCCGACTCATCAATCACGCTTCCGACAGAGAGCTTGATAATGCTCTTTTTGAGCCTGTCTATGTCGGCTCCGGCATTCATAAGACCGCCGAAAGTCGTGATAAAAGTGCAGGGAAGTCCCATAAAGATGCGTTTAAGGCAGGCAATTCGATCCCTGGTCAGTTTGTTTCCGTGAACATCCGCCTGATAGAAAATCGCATCCTTTGCGGGATACACCCTGGCGTTTTTGTCGTACATGCGGACATCTTCGTAAATTTCCCTGACGCGAATGTCACTGTACGTCACAATTATTCTGTTTTTAACGTCTTCCGTTACGGCTGCTGCCGCATTCCATTTCTGTGAATCCACGCAGCCCGTTATGAGAACGCTTTTGCATCCTGCTATTGCGTCATAAGCTTCTTTAAAGCTCGGAAGTCCTCTTACCGGACTTGTCAGTACGTTCATGGTCAGTTCCTGTCAACCTTACGGTTGTATTTGTTCATTGCTTCGTCGGTTTCTTTATTTAACAGCATAAGTGCCGCATCCCGTGCATCTTCAAGGCCCTCCTCAAGGTTTTCTTTATCCTCTTTTGAGAAGTGACCGAGCACCCAGTCAGCCAAGTCCATCTTCGAAGGCTTTTCTCCGATTCCGACACGTATTCTTTGAAACTCTTCCGTGCCCAGGTGAGCGATTATACTCTTCATCCCATTGTGACCGCCCGCGGAGCCGTGCTTTCTGACCCTGATTGAGCCGACATCCAAGGTGATGTCGTCATAAATCACTATCACTTCGGTCGCAATGTCAGGCTTATAATAATCCGTAAGCTCTCTTAAGCTTTCACCGCTAGAGTTCATAAAAGTCTGAGGCTTTGCAAGAATGACCTTATGTCCCTCTATGACGCCCTTACCTATCAAAGCCTTGTGTTTTTTCTCCGATACGTCGATTCCGCAGCTTTCCGCCAACTTATCGATTGTCATAAACCCGGCATTGTGCCTGGTATTTTCATATTCCTTCCCGGGATTTCCGAGTCCTGCGATAATAATCATAACTGTTTCCTACATGAATTTTTTTGCCATACAGGAGATTGCGGAGCAATTTCCTATATGGCAAAAAAGGATGCGCCAGGCACATCCTTTTTGACTTTATAACCTTAATCTGTAACTTGATTGAATGCTTCGATGAGTTTATTTGAAAGCTCATCACGAACTTCTTTTGTGAGCGGGTGGCAGATGTCTCTGTACTCGCCTTCGTAATCCCTCTTGCTCGGCATTGCCACGAAAAGACCTTTATCGCCTTCGATAATCCTTACCTCATGAACGGCAAACACATCATCAATGACGAAAGACGCAATCCCCTTGATCTTTCCGTCTGCCTTAACCCTTCTAACCCTAATGTCCGATATCTTCATATTACTCCTTACATGATGAAACGCGTATTCTCCTCTATTACTATTCGGATTCCCTCCTCGTTTATGTACGAAGAACCTTCGCGAATGGTCGTATGGCTTTCTACGATGCAATTTTCTATGCGCGTATTATTGCCGATATAAACATCATTCAGAATAATGGAATTCTTGATGACGCAGTTATCTCCGATGTAGGTTCCCTTGAAAATAACAGAGTCCTCAACCTCTCCGTTTACGATGGTTCCGCTTGAAACAAGGCTGTTATGCACGACAGCACCAACATTATACTTTGCCGGAGGCAAATCATCAACCTTTGAATAAACATCCGGATACTGCTTGAAGAAATAATTGCGAATCTCGGGCTTTAAGAAGTCCATATTCGTATAGAAATAATCTTCAACGCTTGCGATATTTCTCCAGTAGTCTTTGATCTTGTATCCGTAAATCTTCTTGATGTCCTTGAAGCGAATCAGAACATCGCGTACAAAGTCGTATCTGTCTTCGGATGCGCACTTTTCAATCATTTCAATCAAAGCACGCCTTCTTATTACATAGATACCGCAGGAAATGGTGGAAGACTTTGCTTCAACCGGCTTCTCTTCGAAGTCTTCGATACGGAATTCCTCGTTCATCTTAACCGTTCCGAAACGTTCTACGCACTTTAAGTCGTCTGCGTCCCTGCATACCACGGTAATATCGGCCTTCTTGTCGATGTGATATTCAAGCACCTTGTTGTAATCGAGCTTGTATACGCAATCGGCCGAAGCGATTACGACATAGGGTTCGTGGCTGTTCTTTAAAAAAGAAAGATTCTGATAAATGGCGTCGGCAGTGCCTCTGTACCAATAATTATTCTCTGCGGTTACGGTAGGAGTAAATATGTAAAGTCCGCCCTGTTTACGACCGAAGTCCCACCATTTCGAAGAGCTTAAATGCTCATTTAAACTGCGCGCGTTGTACTGTGTGCAAACACCGACTTTCTTTATGTGTGAGTTGGTCATATTGCTGAGTACAAAGTCGATACTCCTGTAACTGCCGGCTATCGGCATTGCAGCGACAGCTCTCTTGTTAACAAGTTCCTTCATGCGGTGGCTTGAACCACCTGCCAAAACTATACCTATTGCTCTCATGACTCGTCACCTGCCTTTATAAGTGTCGATCCGCTGTTCAATACCATATCCGGATAATCCTTTGCCTCGGTCTTTCCGAATACAACGGAGTTCTTTCCTATATGAACACCGTCCGGTATTGTAGTCTTTTCGCCTATCGTTACAAGACCCGAATTGTAAATCTTCGGATTCGTGTTATTGTCGCGTTCTTCACCTTCTCCGATGATTGCGCCCTTGCCGATAACGGTACCTTCGGCAACAATTGTCTTGCTGCATTCCGTGCCGTCTCCGATTTCAACATCGTTCATGATGATTGAATCCCTTACAACAGCGTCCTTTCCGATGGTTACGTTTCTGCCGATGACGGAATTGTAAACCTTGCCGTAAATTTCGCTTCCCTCGCCCACAATGCTTCTTTCAAGCACGGAATCCTTGGAAAGATAATGAGGAGGAAGAGTTTCGCTCTTGGTGTAAATCTTCCAATACTCTTCATAAAGGTTGAACTCCGGAACCAAATCGATGAGTTCCATGTTGGCACTCCAATAGGACTCAAGTGTTCCTACATCCTTCCAGTATCCGTCAAACTCATACGCAAAAAGCGGTGAGCCCTGATCTTTGCAATAAGGGATGACGTGCTTTCCGAAATCAAGCCCCGGCTTGTCGGCAAGCTTAATCAAAGCATCCTTAAGTGTCTTGAAATTGAAGATGTAAATACCCATCGACGCAAGATTGCTGTGCGGATGCTCGGGTTTCTCTTCAAACTCCGTGATCTGTCCTTTACCGTCGGTTACCATGATTCCGAAACGTTTTGCCTCTTCCATGGGAACAGGCATAACGGCAATCGTTACGTCGGCATTGTGTGCCTTATGATAATCCAACATTACCTCATAATCCATCTTGTAAATATGGTCGCCCGAAAGAATGAGTACATAGTCGGGATTGTATGTCTCCATATAGTCAAGATTCTGATAAATGGCATTTGCGGTGCCCGTGTACCACTCACTGTTTTCGCTCTTCTCGTAAGGAGGAAGAACGGTTACTCCGCCGATATTGCGGTCAAGATCCCACGGAATTCCGATTCCGATATGTGTATTAAGACGTAACGGTTGATACTGGGTCAGAACACCTACCGTGTCAATGCCCGAATTAATACAGTTGGAAAGGGGAAAGTCGATAATACGATACTTGCCGCCAAAAGAAACAGCCGGTTTTGCCATCTTAGCCGTAAGAACCCCCAAGCGGCTCCCCTGGCCGCCGGCTAAAAGCATGGCAATCATCTCTTTTTTGATCATTGATGCCTCCTCGGGTACTTTTTTGATACATCAATTTTACCCCATGTTCCCCTTTTTATCAATCATTCCCGGGTTGATTGTAATTTAATTTTTCGGTGTTATAATCATTTGGAACCCTTAATTTTGGAGATTACCATGAATATAGATTTCAATAAACCAATGCATGTTTATTTTATCGGCATAGGCGGGATCAGTATGAGCGGTCTGGCCGGTATTTTATTAAAGGAAGGATACAGGATTTCCGGTTCCGATGCCAAAGAAAGCGACCTTACAAGAGACCTTGAGTCTAAGGGCGCAACCGTCTATTACGACCAGACCGTTTCACATATTACGGACGATGTCGATCTCGTTGTTTATACAGCCGCAATTCACAAGGACAATCCGGAATACATCAAAATGGTTTCTTTGGGCATTCCCTACATGTCCCGCGCCGAGTTTTTAGGCGAGCTTATGAAGAATTACGACATTCCGATTGCCGTAAGCGGTACCCACGGAAAAACAACAACTACGACCATGGTTTCGGAAATTTTACTGAGCGCCGATTTAAATCCCACGATTTCCGTCGGAGGGGTTGTAAAATCCCTTAACTCCGCAATTCACGTCGGAGCCAAGGATTATTTCGTATTCGAAGCCTGTGAATATACCAACAGTTTCTTGAGCTTCTTTCCCAAGATCAGTATTATCCTTAATATAGAAGAAGACCACCTTGACTTTTTCAAGGATCTTTCCGATATCAGGAATTCCTTCCACAGATTTGCGCTTTTGCTTCCTTCGGACGGTTTCCTGGTTATTAACGGTGAAATCCCGAATATCGATGAAATCACCGCTTCCCTTAGCTGCCCCTTCGTGACCTACGGATTAAGCAACGGCTTTGACTACTATGCCGAGGATATTTCTTTTGACTCGGAAGGCCATCCTTCATTTACCTGCGTGGAAAAAGAAACAAAAACGCGCATCCCCGTCACATTAAAGCTTACCGGAATGCACAACGTTTCAAATGCCTTGGCAGCTATCGCAGCCGCAAGGCGTGTCGGTGTTTCAAGTGCCGTCATCTCTTCCGCTCTGTTAAACTGCGGAGGTTCAAAGAGACGCTTTGAGTACAAGGGCACTTTTAACGGAGTAACGGTTATTGACGATTACGCGCATCATCCGACGGAAATAAAGGCTACACTCAAGGCCGCAAGGAACTTAGAGCACCATAAACTCTGGTGTGTCTTCCAGCCGCATACCTATACACGTACAAAAGCCTTTCTCCACCAGTTTGTCGACAGTTTAAGCCTTGCCGACAAGGTCATCATTACCGATGTATATGCCGCCAGGGAAAAGGACGAATACGGAGTAAATGCCCTTACACTTTTCGACGAGATGAAAAAGAAAGGCATTGACGTATACTACATCAAAGATTTTTCCGAGATTAAAAATTTTCTTATTAAGAACTGTGTGAAAAATGACTTGTTGATAACTATGGGTGCCGGAGACACCGTAAAAATCGCGGACGACATCGTTTCAAAATAATTTATCCACTAATCCACAATTTTCCGACCTTTTAAAAATGTCAAAAATTGTGGATTAATTTTTCTTTGTTTTTCCACGAAAAATCGGGATTTTTGTAAATTTATCCACAGAATCCACATTCTCCCCAAATCATACACCGAGCATTTGTCTCCCCGCTTTTCGGCAATTTTCACATTTGAAATTTTACGGCTCTTTGCTACAATAACAACGCAAATTAAGATAGGTTGTGGGTGGGTTTAAATGAGTCAAATTACCGTATATAAAGATGATTCTCTTGGCACTACTGCCATTTCGAATCTTTTTATTGACAAATATATGATTGATGCCAATGATGCGCAGATCAAAGTTTACCTGTATCTGGTACGCATGATGGAGGCAAAGCTCCCCACAGGCATCTCCGATATGGCCGACAAATTCAACCATACCGAAAAAGACATATGCAGAGCATTAAAGCATTGGGAAAGCATGGGACTTATTTCTTTGGAGTACAATGACGCCAAGGTTTTGACCGGCATCAGATTTACTTCTCCTTCCGAGGCTGTTACTGTGCCCAGACCTCTTGCTCCGATTGTTCCGCTGAAACTCGTAGCGGACGAGGAACCTTCTTCCGCAGACAAGGATATGGTTGAAGAACCTGTTCCCGTACCTGTAAAACCGACATACACGCGAGACCAGCTCAAAGAATTCAAATCAAATCCCGAAACTTCTCAGATTACATTTATAGCCGAAATGTATCTTAAAACGCCTCTGACGCGTTCGGAGATGGAGACGCTTTATTTCATCCACTATGATTTGAATTTTTCCTGCGAGCTTATAGACTACCTGCTCCAGCACTGCATCGAGCACGGTAAAACAAGCTTTACATATATCAAGAAGGTGGCTCTCATCTGGGCCGAAAAAGGTGTTCAAACCCCGGCCGATGCCAAAAAGGTGGGTACCAAGTACTCAAAAGAAGTCTATACCGTTTTAAAGGCTTTAGGCCGAAACGGTTACCCTACCGACGCAGAAGCCGCCATGGTCACAAAATGGTATACGGAATACGCTCTTCCGCTTGATGTTATAAATGAGGCATGTGAAAGAACCGTAATTGCCGTCGACTCACACAGACTTGAATACTGCGACAAGATCCTGACCGCATGGTATAAGGCAAAGGTCACGAATCTAAACGATGTTGCGACAGCAGATGCTTCTTTTTCTTCTTCAAAGAAGGCTCCTGCGGCTTCAAATTCAAATAAATCCGGCACTGCAATGATACATACCGATTACGATTTCGACGAGATAGAAAAGCTTAAGCTAAAGGAAAGCTTCTAATCATTTTCCGACGTTACCCCGAAAGGATTATTTATGACCTTAACCGATGAACAGTACAATGCAATAATGCGTAAATATGAGCTCAAGCAGCAGAAAAGCTATCAGCTCTATACCGATTGCTTACGATATGTACAGGAAAATGTTCCCGGTTACAAGGATCTTGATGATACACTTATTAATCTGTCGACCGAAGCTGTGAAAAAAAAGCTTTCCGGAGATGAAAACGGATATGCGGATATAAGGCTTCGGATAAAGAATATTTCAAAAGAGAAAACTGCTCTCTTAGAGAAAGCAGGACTTCCCGCCGATTATCTGGAGCAAAAATATGAGTGTCCGGACTGTAAGGATACAGGCTATGTAAACAACGAGAAATGTCACTGTTTCAAGGCTCAGATTGCGGAAATTCTCCATTCCGAGTCACATACCGATGCTTTCATAAATGACAACAATTTCAGTAAGCTTACATACAAATATCATACAGGTGAAGCCCTCGAGGATTTAAAAAGAGCTGTTTCAATCAGCCGGAACTTCATCGAAAAGTTCGACAGCGAGAAAGGAAACCTTCTTTTTTACGGAAGTGTCGGAACCGGCAAGTCATTTCTCTCGGGCTGCATAGCAAAGGAACTTTTAGATAAAGGGCACTCCGTTATCTACTTCAGTGCCATCTCCTTCTTTGACACTCTTGCAGACATTACTTTCAGAAAAAGCTCAGACAGCTCCCTTTACAACATGGGGCAATGTATATATAATTGTGAATTGCTGATTATCGACGACCTTGGTACCGAAATGGAATCGAGCTTTGTTAAGAATCAGCTGTTCAATTGTTTAAATGAGCGTTTGCTTCAGAAGAAGGCAACCGTGATTTCAACAAATCTCGCCCTGGATCAGCTTCGCGGCAGATATTCAGAGCGTGTTTTTTCAAGAATAATCGACTCATACACCATCTGTAAGCTTATGGGTGATGACATACGCATACAAAGATTAAACAAATAGAAAAGTGAGGATTCTTACCTATGGCTGTTTTTGAAGACAAGCGAAATCTGGAAACAATTCCTGTAGGCTCTTTGGGAATCATTCCTTTGGCAGGCTGCCGTACACTCGGTGAAAAGGTAAACAACTACCTTGTAAAGTGGCGTGAAGAACGTGAAAGTGAGCATAAAGAAAGCTTAGCCTTCTCAGGATACATGAGACCGTCCTACATCCTCGATGCAAAGGTTCCGAGATTCGGTTCCGGTGAAGCCAAGGGTCTTATTAATGAATCCGTCCGCGGTATGGATCTCTATCTGATGGTTGATGTATGCAACTACTCTCTCACCTACACCATGAACGGTTATGAGAATCACATGTCTCCCGACGATCACTATCAGGATTTAAAGCGTATCATCGCGGCAGTCGGAGGTAAGGCAAGGCGCATCACCGTTATCATGCCTTTTCTTTACGAAAGCAGGCAGCATAAGAGAACCGGTCGTGAATCCCTCGATTGCGCTATGGCTTTGCAGGAATTAACTGCAATGGGTGTTGACAACATCATTACCTTTGATGCACACGACCCCAGAGTTCAGAACGCAATTCCCCTTCACGGTTTTGAAACAATTCAGCCGGCTTATCAGTTTATAAAAGGTCTTTTAAGAAACGTTAAAGGACTTACCATCTCGGCAGACAATATGATGATCATTTCTCCCGACGAAGGCGGAATGGGACGTGCCATCTATCTTGCAAACGTACTCGGTCTTGATATGGGTATGTTCTACAAGAGACGTGACTATACAAAGGTTGTAAACGGACGCAACCCCATCGTTGCACACGAATTCTTGGGAAGCAGCGTTGAAGGAAAAGACGTCATCATCGTAGACGATATGATTTCCTCAGGTGAAAGTGTTCTCGAAGTTGCGGCAAATCTTAAGGCCCGCAAGGCAAATCGTATCTTCGTATGCTCTTCCTTCGGACTTTTCACAAACGGTCTCGATCGTTTCGATAAGGCTTACAAGGACGGCATCATTTATCGAATCCTTACCACCAACCTTATCTACCAGACTCCCGAGCTTCTTTCAAGAGAATGGTACATTGATTGCGATATGAGCAAATACATTGCTTACATCATAGACACATTAAACCACGACACCTCAATAAGCGATCTGCTCGTTCCCAACGAGAGAATCCAGAACATCGTAAATCGCTATAAAGCAGGCGAACTGTAAATGCTGAAAAGAGAAACTCCCTCGGAAATTTCCGAGGGAGTTTCTCTTTTTCTACACTCGCAGCCTGCATTTTCATTTACGATTTTGTATACACATACGTAATGAACTGGTTGCCGCTTTCGGAGAACATTTCGTCGGCTTCGTTTAAGCCCATTTTGTACCATCCGTTAACCGGGTCATAGAGGACGACGGCAAGCTGGTTGAAGCCTATTACGAGGTATGCTTCTCCGGTGTTGGTAAGAGCAAGTACCGGTATGTCTCGGTTTACATAGTATAGAATACTGTCAAGGCTGCAGCCGGTTAAGTCGAGCACCCTTGCATCTTCTAAGGCTTCCTCGAGTATTCCTATAACGGTCTCTCCCCTTGCAAGCAGATACTCCGTATTTCTTACAACTCCTTCGTAATTCAGTATCAGGTCAAGGCAGTAGGCAACACTGCTCTCCACATCCGTCGGATCCGCATCTACGCTTAAATCCATTATCTGATTTCTTAAGTTTCTGTTGGCTCTGTACCATACGTAATAACCGTCTTTATTTAACACGGTTCCGTAATTGTCATTGGCTTCCTTCACGGCATTCGAGGCACTTGTGTATATGTTCTGAAGCTCTCCCATGTAATAAACATAATAGTAGTCCTTATCGGACTCCGATTTATCCAAGGTTAGTTCTTTTGTGCCTTCATAGATTACTTCCTTCGGGATCACTTCCGTCGTCTTCGTAGACAAAGTCTTCGTGAGTACGATTCTTACTACCTTCTCATACTCTCCGAAGGTATAGACATTTACAACATTCGACATTTCTTCTTTGTCCCTGTTGTTTGTGATATATTCCTCGTCAAGCGGATTGTAGGAAAGTGTTTCACCGTCAGCCTTTTCTATGCGCTCAAGTGTCATCAGATTGTCATTAATGCTTACCCCGCTTACGTAGACATTATCTTTGGAATAGGTCTTTAATATTTCGCCGAATTTACTCTGAATCTTGACGATATACATCGGGAAGGTCGTCCTGCCCGCGCCGTCCGTAAGAACATCTTCTTTTTTCGCAAGTCCGTACACAAAGTCGTCTCCGAAAAAAGCCAAGGGCTTGATGTATTCGCCCTCAGGCGCATCAAGCTTTGTAATCTGCTTGGTACCGAGATTCATAAGCATCAGAGATTCCGATCTGTTAACATCCTCTCCAATCTGCCAAACCATCATGGATGAGTCCTCGGATACGCTGAACTTGTCATCTTCAAGATTGTCGACCAAAACCTCGGATGTTTCATTTTCCACATCTATTCCGTATATTGCGGAATCCAATTTAATATAGAAAATACCGTCACGGTTCAAATAGCAAAGCGTCGAAAGTTCCTTGTTCAGCACCTCTTCGTAATCCGACGAATCAATAAAGAAACGCTCCTCGATTTCGCTTGTAATCCCATTAAAGTAATAAAGACATATTCCGATTCGTCCTTCGTATGTGCCTCTGTTCATATACCCGCTTACGCAAAACCACACATTTCCGGCCTCGTCTATGCTCAGGGGCTTGATATTGTAGTCCTGCCTGTAAGTTCTTGCGTCGAAGTTCTCCTCATCGTAAAAAGAAAAGAGCCGCGCTATCCGATTATTGCCGGTATTGAATGAATAAAGCGTTCCGCCCGACACAAAGGCTATCTCCGTGCCGTCATCACTCTCGATTAAATTTATTTCTTCATCCGCAATTCCCAGGAGAATATCTTCGGTCCTGACAAGCTCTGAATTTTCAAGTTTAACCTCCTCCATACTACGCTCATATTCCAAGAGATAGGTCACTTCGGAAGAATACTTGATGCGCATGCCTTCGCTTACAAAATACTGTTTTTCTTTTTCATCGGTTTTCAGAGTAACAATGTAATCGATTTTAAAAACAGCCGTTTCACTTGCAATTTCTTTAATCGAAATAATCGGGTCGGTTCTTTCAACGACCTCGAGATTTCCAAAGGCAAGCTGTTCCAATGAACTGTGAATATCAACCTTCTGAAGGGTTGTGTTGTCCCCCAGATAGTTTGATTCCATGTACTCGGAAAGAGCTTCGTTTGTATCCGTCGATATTTCAAGCTCCGCAAAGTTTCTCGCAAACTTGAGTTTCTCCTTCGTGCAGTACGAGGATGCCTCGATAATGCGAGTCACATAGTCCGCTTCTCCGCCTTCGGAAAAAGAAAGTGTGATAACCAGACTGTACTCCGTATATTCCTCCATCAAATCCTTGAAGGTCACATAGGCTACACAACTGTACTCGTTTTCCGTATAATCCGTGACTTCGACCCTTTCAATAAGTCTGTCGCCTTCGACGGTTCTCACTGAAGCCGCAATCCCGCTGATGCTTTTACCGTATTTTTCGACACGGAATGTTACTCCCCTTGAATCATCAAGCGGAGTAATATTTTCGCGAAGGAGTCCGAGATTCACTTCACCGGTATAGCCTTTAAGTTCATTGACATCTTCCCCGTCAATATTCATATAGACCACCGGCAGGGTGGCCTTATCCATATTCTTTGTGGTATTAACGTTACCGCGATTCATCATCGATTCAAAGATCAATAATGCCGCAATAAAAGAAGCTATCGAAAGAACTATCTTAATAATTGTTTTCTTCATATTTGTATTCCGACATAAGGTTTACCCTTTTCACAATGCCTTGGCAAACTCCCTTGCCTTCTTTAAATCTTCCTTTGTGCATTTCTGCGGTGAGTATCTTGCTTTTTCATAAACACCCGAAAATCCGAGCATTGCTTCTTTCCGCTCCTCCGTGAAGAGGTTTGCAAACTCCCTTACCGTAATAAGCTCGGGATTTCCTGCAAGATCTGAATTTTCCCGTGCTATTTTAGCATAGATGGCCCTTATTCTGTCCGCGTAGGAAGAAAAAACAAAATTTCTTTTTGCTTTTTGCTTTATCGGAGCATCTGCTTTTTCCCTCTCTTCAACGTAATCATCCGTTAAATCGACCGTTTTTTCCGCTTTGGCCTCGGTAAACTTTTTGACTATTGCCAATACTGCCATTCCTATCAAAGCCACAATCGCCGCAAATGCAACTATGACCGCAATATAGGTAAATATGCGCTCTAAGATTTCGGCAAGCATTGACGGTTCTTCGGAGACAGCAAGCTCTGAAAGTGCATCTTGAGTGTTTACGAAGGTTTGAGCCTTTTCTTCAAAAGGTGTCTCCTCCGTTGCCTCCGGGAACAAAGAAACCAGCCAGACCAAAAACGACTTTATCGCATTCTTTAATGCCCGTCCGATAGATTCGATAAATTCCCTGTTCAGGCAAAGAAATGCACTTACAAAATAAAACATAGCCATCAGCCCCACATACGGAGCTCCGGTCTTAATGATTCCCTTGGACGGAAGATTCACAATTACCTTTCTGTTTACGTAATCATAATAGGTAAATCGTGTAAGGTAGAGGTGCACAAAATAAAGCATGCCGAGCCCCAATGCAAGAGTATATATAATTCTTGTATAGGTCTCGTTTCCTTTGTATGCGGCAAGCATGGCTCCAGTCGCCATTATTATTCCGGCAGCCGCGGGATTTATAAACCTGTCCGCTGCATCTTTAGTCTTAAGTCTGAGTGAAAAAGAATATATCAGCAGTGCAAACATCAAGACCGCATAAACCGCTCTCTCGGAAGTACTGCCGTCAAGCATGAGAAACATAAAAAAAGGCACCGTCATGTGAAGAAGTGAAAAAAGAATGATTGACTTTGCAAATCTTCTTGTCAGATAAAAGCATACAAAAATAAGTGCAAACGTCAGCAGTGTCTTTACGGGAACCCCTGTTCCGATTATTGAAAACGCGCACAAAAGAACGGACACAGTAACCAGAAAATCCGCAACAACCGAAATCGCACCGATGGTTATATTAAGAACGCGAGAGTTCATACATCGCCTCCTTAGCCGGAATCACTGCCGTGTTTTGCTTAAGCTCCGCCCTTACCTCATATTTACTGTTTGCGTAAGCCGGACATATCCAGAGAAAGTCTTTCTTTTTACCCTGAAGTTCTGACAGCAAATCCTGAAAGTCCTCCTTCATGTAAGGAGAAATAACAATTGTGCACTCGGTTCTCTTCGGATTTAAAAGTATATCCTTAAGATTTTTAAACGGAACAGCCTTTTTTGAAAGATTCATCCTTGCAAAAGTCCGGTTTAGGGCTCCGATGTGACTGTCTCCGGATCCTCCTTCGACTATGCTTAAGTCTCCCGTCAAAATATCGGGAGCATTTGAAAAGAGTGAAAGTTCAATCCCGTTTTTACAGTAGTCTACCGCAAGGGCCGCGGCTATGCTTATTGAAAGTTCCTTTAGCTCTGCCTCTTCGTAAATCGTATCATTCTCGAAATTCAAAAAAATACGGATTGTTTTTTCTGCCGTATTGGCATGCATATTAACCATCAGGCTTTCAGACTTTGCCGAAGCCTTCCAGTTTACATTTTTCAGACTGTCAAAGGTCTGATATTCCCTGATTCCTTTGAACTCGTACGGGTCTTCCAAAAATTTATCCTTTGTGAGAATGTCCCCGTTTATCCGATTGACTATCGGTTCGTAGTTCTTAGGTCTGTACGGCTTCGGATAAACATAAAGAAAGGATTTGGCCCCGCACTCCATCACAAATTCCGACGAAAAAAGAAGATCCGCCGCAACGACATCGATTCCGTGAAAGTCATAGTAGCCGCGTTTGCCGCACTTAAAGTTAATCGTGCGCTTGACGCGCTCCTTGGGGCCTATCGAATACAAATCGGTTCTGTAAAAAAAGTCCGAAACCTTGGAATTGTCCTTGTCCTTGAAATCCAGGTCCTTTGAAAGCTGAAGTTTCATCTTGACCGTGGGAAGCGGAAGGCTTTTACTGTTTTCGATGGTTTCCACGAGTGAAGCTTCGTCACCCACAAAGGCCTCATTTACGAGAAAATGTGCGTCAACATGTAAGTTTTTATTCCAGAGCCTTTTATATATCGTGTGTTCGCAAATATAAAGTAAGAATGCAAACAAGGCAGCAAATAATATGTACATCTTAAACCTCTCAGCGTTTGAAATTCTCTGTAGGTTTCTCCGTTAAAGAAACAATCTCCCTTATTATTTTTGATGCCTCATTCGAATTTCCCTGCCCGTAGGAAAGCAAGAGTCTGTGCGAAAGAACCGGCACGGACAAGGTGTTAACGTCATCCGGAATCACATAATTTCTGCCGCATACCAGGGCATAAGCCTTGGATGCGTTCATGAGTGCCAATGTTCCTCTGGTGCTCACGCCCGAAAGAACTTTTGCGTGCTCGCGTGTTTTCGTCACGATATTTAAAATGTAGCGTCTTACATCGGGAGAAACAAACACATTTTTGCTTTCCTCCCGCATAGCCTTAATATCCTCTGCCGAGGCAACAGACGTGAGGCCGTCTAAAGGATCCTCACCCATGAAACGCTCCATTATATCAAGCTCTTCATCATATGTAGGACGCCCCATTGAAATCTTCATTAAGAATCTGTCAAGCTCGGCTTCCGGAAGCGGAAAAGTTCCCTGCGTTTCGATCGGGTTCTGAGTTGCCATTACAAAGAAGGGTGAATTTAACCTATGTGTCTCGCCGTCGATGGTAACCTGCTTTTCTTCCATTGCTTCAAGAAGTCCGGCCTGGGTCCTCGGAGTGGCACGGTTGATTTCATCCGCCAAAAGAATGTTGGTAAACACCGGTCCTTTTTTCAATTCGAATTCATTTTTTTCTTTATTGAAGATATTAAGTCCCGTTATGTCCGTAGGAAGCAAATCGGGAGTAAACTGAATTCTCGAAAAATCAAGGGATATCGATTTGCTCAAAGCTTTTGCAAGCTTTGTCTTACCGCTTCCCGGCATGTCCTCTATAAGCACATGGCCCGAAGCGAGCATTGCGGTAAGCAAAAGCTTAACCGTTTCTTCTTTTCCCACTATTACCTTGTTTACGTTTGCTATTATTCTGTTAATCACTTTTTTCGCCAACCTATATATAAATTTTTGCCATTGCTGTACTTTTATTTCGAACTATTGAATTGATTTATTCTGTCTTTTGCAAATTTGCAATTTATCTGTCGTTTAGTAGAATATGTGATTTCCTATCTGAATTCCGCTAAGTCCGGGAATGGGCGTCCTGAAGTGCAGGCAATTCCCGACATTTGTAACCCCACTCATTGCGGCATCCGCAGCATTGTAGCAGCTTTGGGTCGTCTTTCCGATTGACATGTAATAGGCGAGTCGACCGCTGCCAACCGGAGAAAACTGTGACTTCTGGTATATGACTCCGGATACGGTATTCGGATAAACGGAACTGAGCACTCGGTTTATTACTACGGCTCCGACCGCAACCTGACCTTCGTATGGCTCTCCGCCCGCCTCACAGTATATGAGCACTGCAAGCAGGTACCTGTCGTTCTCTTCAAAGGTAACTTCGGAAATATCTCGCCATGCCGACTGATTTGCAAGCTGCGTCAATCTCAGTTCTTCTTCCAACTGTTTCTGAAGAGTCTCGACATCGGCATTCTTGGCATCAAGCTCTGCCTCATATGCTAAAAGTTCTTCTTCCGCATCATCCAAGAGATTACTGTACTTGGTAAAGCTTGTCTGGGTATTTGAAATAACCTCGTCAAGCTCTTCCCTGTCAGCCTCGGCTTCGGCCTTGAGTTCATCCAATTCTTCTTTTTCACCTATAAGCTTTGCCTCAAGATCCTCGATTGCCTTTCTGGTTTCCTGATACTCCGTAAGCTTCTTTCGATCGTAAGCAGCAAGAGAATCAACATAGTCGCTTAAAGTAATCAGACTTGAAAAGTTGGCCGCTTTAAAGATTATCTCCATATAAAGGCTTTCACTGTCCTCGTACATGAACTTTATGCGGTTCTTCATTGCCTCATATTGTGTTGTTTCGATTTCTTTAGCCTCGGCAAGTGCCTCCTCTGTCTCACTGATTTCGGTTTCTTTGGCACTTATCCGGTTGCTGATATCCTCAATCTTTTCGGCGAGGTCTTCCATGTTGGTGTTAAGAGTATTCAGTTCTTTTTTAAGAGAGCTCTTCTGTTCTGTAAGGTCGTCAACTTCATCCTGCTGTTCGGATACTTTATTTTTTGCTTCCTCTGCCGCCTGCTTTGCTTCGTTGAGCTTATCCTTGGTAGACTGGGATGCATTTGAAGTAAAGGGAACAGTAAAAATAAAGCTGATAAAAATCATCAGAATTGCCAGGACTCTTTTCAGGTGTTTCCATCTTTGCATCTTAAACATCCAATTCGATTTTTCTGCCGGTTCTTGTATATTTACGATACTCTACGCCTGCCGCATCAAGCATCATTTTGGATGCCTTTGTCGACGGAGTATCCGCATATTTGTCACTGTCATAAACTATGGTCTTAATGCCCGCCTGAATAATTGCCTTTGCGCATTCATTGCAGGGAAAGAGCGAAACATATAATTTGGCCCCTTCAAGGCTTCCGCCCCGATAATTCAAAATGGCATTAAGTTCACTATGCGTTACAAACGCATATTTGGTCTCTAAAGTTTCTCCGTTTCTCTCCCAGGGGAATTCCTCGTCCGAACAATTATTCGGAAAGCCGTTGTAACCCATGGATAAAATACGGTTTGTCGGGCTGACTATGCAGGCTCCTACCTGCGTGTTCGGATCCTTTGAGCGCATTCCCGAAAGGATTGAAACCCCCATAAAATATTCATCCCAGGAAATATAATCTGTCCTCTTCATGTAACCTCCTCTTTAAAACAAAAAAGCCGGAACATAAAGTGTGTTCCGGCTTAGACTCTTACTTTGTGCCAAATATGCGGTCTCCAGCATCTCCAAGTCCGGGCACTATGTATGCATGCTCGTTAAGGTGATCGTCCAAAGCTCCGACATACAAATCAACATCCGGATGTGTCTCTGTCATCCTCTTTATTCCTTCGGGTGCGGCGATAATGCACATGAAGTGGATCTTCTTGCATCCCTTATCCTTGAGCATCTGGATTGCGGCTACGCTCGATCCGCCTGTAGCGAGCATCGGGTCTACCACAAATACCTCACGTTCATTGCAATCTGCAGGTAGTTTGCAGTAATACTCAACAGGTTCATGTGTATCGGGATCTCTGTAAAGTCCGATATGACCAACCTTTGCTGCAGGAATCAGTGAAAGCATTCCGTCTACCATTCCGAGACCGGCTCTTAAAATCGGAACGATTGCCATCTTCTTACCCTTAAGTTCCTTAACCGTTGTCTTGCATATAGGTGTTTCTATTTCAACATCCGTAAGTTCAAGATCTCTTGTTGCTTCATAGCAGATAA
>CAZCPW010000006.1:0-17633 GCA_964499925.1 uncultured Lachnospiraceae bacterium | reverse complement strand
CGGGTTACGAAGTGGTTGTTGTGGACAACCTCTCCAATTCTTCGGAGAAATCCTTAAAGAGAGTTGAAAAAATTACCGGAAAGTCGGTTTCTTTTTACAAATGCGACATACTTGATAGGGCCGGCCTTAACAATGTCCTGGATAAAGAAAAAGCAGACGCATGCATTCATTTTGCCGGCTTAAAGGCAGTCGGCGAGTCTGTTGCAAAGCCTTGGGAATATTATGAAAATAACATCGCAGGCACGCTTACACTTGTCGATGTTTTGAGAAACCACGGGATAAAGAACATCATCTTTTCTTCTTCCGCAACGGTATACGGAGATCCGGCTTTTATTCCGATTACCGAAGAGTGCCCCAAGGGAGTATGCACGAACCCTTACGGTTGGACAAAGTCCATGCTTGAGCAGATTCTTACGGACATTCAGAAAGCAGATCCCGAATGGAACGTAATCTTACTCAGATACTTTAATCCCATCGGAGCTCACAAGTCAGGCCTTATTGGGGAAAATCCCAACGGTATTCCCAACAACCTGATGCCTTACATCACTCAGGTTGCGGTAGGCAAGCGCGAGAAGCTTACGGTTTACGGAAATGATTATGACACACATGACGGAACGGGCGTAAGAGACTATATTCACGTAGTCGATCTTGCAAAGGGTCATGTAAAGGCACTTGAAAAGATTAAAGAAAAGGCAGGACTTAAGGTTTATAATCTCGGAACCGGCGTCGGCTACAGCGTTCTTGATATAGTAAAGAACTTTGAAGAGGCTACCGGAGTAAAGATTCCTTATGTAATCGGAGACAGACGTCCCGGTGATATCGCAACCTGTTATTCTTCCGCAGAGAAAGCTAAAGAGGAGCTTAACTGGGTAGCGGAAAACGGCATCAAAGAGATGTGCGCGGACTCCTGGAACTGGCAGAAAAACAATCCCAACGGATACGAAGATTAATCACATTTAAAATAATTAAAATCGGCTTTTTCTTCTTGCAAGAAGGAGCCGTTTTTTGTACATTTATACAAAGAAAAACTTTCATGCGAGGTTACATATGGACAAAAGTAAATTCAGCAGACCTATGGAATTATCAGATGTAAATATCACGGACGGTTTCTGGGAACCGGAGCTTGAGCTTGTGAGAAAGGAAGTAATTCCTTATCAGTGGAACGCCTTAAATGACAAGATTGAGGGCGCGGAGCCGAGCTTTTGCATGCGCAATTACAAGCTTGCCGCGAAGCTTACAAACGAGAGAATCGTTTACGGCAAGGACTACAAGAAGGCCGAAAAGATGCCTGCACTTTGGGGCGGCGAATTTCCGGGTGATTTAAACAATCTTGACGACAGATTTTACGGATATGTATTCCAGGATTCGGATTTTTCCAAGTGGATAGAGGCTGTCGCTTATTCGCTTACGAGACATCCCGACAAAGAACTCGAAGCCTGCGCCGATGCGGCTATAGACACGGTCTGCGCGGCTCAGCTTGAAAACGGCTATCTCGATACCTATTACATCATCAGCGATATCGACAAGGCTTTTACGAATCTCAAGGACTGTCACGAACTTTACTGTTTCGGACATTTGACGGAAGGCGCCGTTGCATATTATAAGGCAACAGGCAAGGATAAGCTTTTAAAGACTGCGGAGAAATTTGCGGATTATATAGATTCAAGAATCGGTGCCGAGGAAGGTAAATTGCACGGTTATCCCGGACATGAAATTGCTGAAATGGCTTTGGTGCGTCTGTATGAGGCAACAGGAAACGACAAATATTTAAAGCTTTCCGAGTACTTCATCAACGAGAGAGGCAAGCGCCCTTATTACTTTGACATTGAAGACCCCACAAGAGTCAAGAAGGGCGAAGAGGATAAAGAACGCTACCATTACAACCAAGCAAATAAACCGGTAAGAGAGTTGAGCGAGGCAACCGGGCATGCGGTAAGAGCCGTATATCTGTATTCCGGAATGGCGGATATCGCACGCCTCACGGGCGACGAGGAACTCCTTAAAGCCTGCGACAGACTCTTTGACAATATCGTAAAGAAACGTATGTATATCACCGGAGGCATCGGCTCCTCACACCTCGGAGAGTGCTTTACGTTTGACTATGATTTACCCAATGATACCGCCTATGCGGAAACCTGCGCTTCAATCGGACTCGTGTTCTTTGCCCGTCGTATGCTTGAAATAAAGGCAGACAGGAAATATTCGGACATAATGGAGCGCGCACTCTACAACGGTGTTCTTTCGGGAATGGCCTTGGACGGAAAGAGCTTCTTCTATGTAAATCCGCTCGAAGTTTATCCTGAGGCCTGCAAGAAGGATGAGCGCAAATTTCATGTGAGACCGGTCAGACAAAAATGGTTTGGCTGCGCTTGCTGCCCGCCCAATATCGCACGTCTCATTTCTTCCGTTGCAAGCTATGCTTACACTGAAAACGACGACACGTTATTTGTGCATTTATACATCGGCGGTGACATTAACAAGAAATTTAAGGACGGGGATGTAACCTTCAGACTTGAAGGCTCCTTCCCGTGGAATTCGCACGTCAAGGTAAGCGTTGCATCCGGTAAGGGACACGGAACACTTGCCTTAAGAGTACCCGGCTGGTGCGATTCAGAGCCTGAAATAGAAGGGGCTGTCGCAAGGGACGGTTACCTTTACATCACAAAGGATTGGCAGGAAGGCGAATCGTTAAACCTTGACTTTCCCATGACGATTAAGCTTTTCAAGGCAAACACCAATGTCAGAGAAGACGCCGGCAAACTCTGCATCATGAGAGGACCTCTCGTTTACTGCCTTGAGGAGATTGATAACGGAAAGAACCTTCAGAATCTTATTTTAAATATTAACGGAGAAAGAAAAGAATTCCCCATAAATATCGGCGGACGCGATATGGTCGGCATTAAGGCTGAGGGATTCAGGGTCAAGGCCTCGGAAGAGTCCGAAGCTTTATATTCCGAATATACTTCGCTTGAAACAGAGGATACGACGCTTACATTTATTCCTTACTTTGCCTGGAACAACAGAGGCGAAGGCGAGATGACGGTTTGGCTATGAGAATTTGGGCAAAGATTTTTGATGACAATCATCTGATTAAGGATCTGACGATAGAGGATTATTCGTCCGAAACCCGTACTCACAAGGTTTATGCGGCGCTTGATAAGGTGTGCATGGAGTTTGATCTTTCAAAG
Source organism: uncultured Lachnospiraceae bacterium (assembly GCA_964499925.1). GTDB lineage: Bacteria > Bacillota > Clostridia > Lachnospirales > Lachnospiraceae > UBA1258. The sequence continues at coordinate 14,445 of CAZCPW010000006.1, read as the reverse complement.
CCCATATGGTTTGATAAAAATATTACCGAGTTCAAGCGTCACGCAAAGACCAGATTCAGGCATGAATCCTTCATTGAGGACGTGCCCTTTGAATATCTGGAGTTTGAAGTGATTGAGGAAGACTAAAAGTTAAAAAACTATTAAGTCGGTTTTTAAGGCTCTCCATATGTTATACTTGTAATGAGGTTTGTGGGTAAAAACAGACCGAGAAGGCTAAAACAGGGGAAAGAAATGGAAGTTAACAGCGGAGAGTATAACAGCGACATACAGACTTGGAATGAGGTTATTTTAACTTATTCGTCAGCTTTAAAGCAGGTTAATACAAAGCTTGAAATTTTAAACGACGAGTTTCAGCTGGTTCATCAGTACAATCCTATTGAGCATATCAAATCAAGACTCAAGACGGCGGAAAGCATAGTCAAGAAACTCAAAAAATACGGGCGCGAGTCATCCATTGAAAATATGGTGACTTATGTAAACGACATAGCGGGTATCCGGATTATCTGTTCTTTTACGGATGATATTTACCAGATAGCCGAGATGATTGCCAAGCAGTCGGACATCAAGGTAATAGAGGTAAAGGATTACATCATGAATCCCAAGCCGAGCGGATACATGAGTTATCACATGCTTGTAAGCATTCCGGTTTATTTATCCGACAAAATCGTAGAGACGAAGGTCGAGATTCAGATCAGAACCGTAGCAATGGACTTTTGGGCAAGCCTTGAGCACAAGATTAACTACAAGTTCGAAGGCAATGTTCCCGAAGATATCAGGACAGAGCTTGTGGCCTGCGCACAAATGGTTTCCATTTTGGACAACCGTATGTTATTGTTAAACAAGGAAGTTCAGAAACTGGGTGCTGAAGGGCTTATTTAGCAGGCTGAGGCATACGGATTTACAAACGCACGGCTTCTTTATGAGGTAATGCTATGTTTGGAGGAAAGATAATGGACACATTTATAGACAAGATTACCGGGAAATTTTCATCCGGAGACGTTATTAAGGCAAACGCAGAGGCTGAGGCAAGACAGCTTGAGGCATACAAGGCACGCGTGGAGGAGCTTGAAAAGGCAGTTTCGGACATGCGCCGTTTGAGCTTAAAATGCGTTGAGACAAATGAAGCCACCGGGCAGCTCGTTCAGGGTGCAATTGAGAAGATCGAAGAGGTCAAGGGTGAATCCGAAGGCATTGATGCCGAGTCCTTGGACAAGATCCTCAGTGAACTGTCTGCACTTAAGGAATCCGTTGATTCAAACTTTAAAAAGGCCGAGGAAGAGAGTCACAAAGAAAACGTCAGAGTATATAGGAACGTTCAGGCAGCAGTCGTGGACGAATTAAAGCAGCAGTCCGAGGCTATTGCTCTTCAGCATATGCATATTGAGAAGAAGATGAAAGGCATAAAGCCGATTGCAATCGTTGCATTGGTGCTTTCCGGACTTAATTTCTGCGCTGTTGTTTGCGGACTTGTTGTTTGGATTTTATCCATGGGTCTGTAGTTAAATCGTTATGAATTGTTTGATTTTAAAGGGGTGTCGATTAAAGCGGCACTCTTTTTTTAATCTTTCAAACTTTCGTTTCCTTTACAAGCAGGGTAAAAGTTGTTAAAATCAGAAAGTCGTATGAAGGGGAGTATGGTTCACACAGGCGATTAGAATGGTATTATTTTCACGTTATCATAAAAAGTGCAAAGTGGCATATTTGCGCATAGGGCTTATTGCAATAGCTCTAAGCGCTCTTTTTCTGCCTACTTTTGAGCCTGTAAAAAGTGTAGGAAACAATATCTTCACACTTTTTGTAAACGGCAACGAGATTGGCCGTGTCGACAGTGAAGATGAAGCGGACAAGCTTTTAAACGAAGCTCGCAGGATTGTCGTCGGAGATTCCGAGGAAGTTATCATGCTTGAGGCTAAGACGGAACTTGTCGGCAAGGAAGTGCTCGTTTCCAAGACGGATAATGAAGACGAAATGCTTGTCAAAATTGTAGACGAGTACAGAAATTCCATTAAGGAGACCCTGCAGCACTCATATACGGTAAAGATAGACGACTATATGGTAAATGTTTCGTCTTCCGAAGCCGTTGTGGAGCTTTTGGAAGCTTCCATCGACAAATATTCGGAACCGGATGAGTTTTCCGTTTCACTCGAATCGGATTCAAGCCGTGAAATTCCGGTTTTCGTGCCGGTTGTGACTAAAAACGAAACGGACGAGGAAGAAACAACGACTGAAACCGCAGCCGATATACTCACGGATGACGGCTTTTACGGTGCTTTCGATTCCGTTTTCGACAATGTCTCACAGACGGATGAAGAAAAATCCTTTGAAGACTTTGATTACGGCATCACCGACATTTCTTTTGCCGACGATGTTGAAATTGTAGAATCGTATCTTCCTTCGAGCCAGATTTCATCGACGGAAGATGCCATAGACGAAGTTACCAAGGATAAAGAAGAAAAAACGATTTATGAGGTAGTGTCCGGTGATACTTTGTCACGAATTGCCGAGAAAACCGGCATTTCCGTAGACGATCTTATTTCGCTTAACAGTGAAACCCTTACGAGTGCAAACTCGATAATTCGTATCGGCGACGAACTGACGATTACCGTGCCCGAACCGGAGCTTTCCGTAAACAGGGAAGAACTTGTTTACTACGAAGGCACCTATGAGGCAGATGTTATTTATCAATACAACGATTCGTGGTATACTACTACCGAGGTGGTGCTTCAGGAGCCTTCGAGCGGATACCACAAGGCTGTGGAAAAGGTCACCTATTACAATGGCGATGTAGTTTCTACGGAGGTAGTCAAGGAAGAAATCGTGGCTGAGGCGGTTCCCAAAATCGTCGAAAAGGGCACGAAGATACCTCCTACATATATAAAGCCTATTTCGGGCGGAACGCTTACCAGCGGATTTGGCGGTCGTAAGTCGACTATCAGGGGTATGACTTCATACCACGTTGCAGTCGACTGGGGAACTCCTGTCGGAACGAGTGTTGTGGCTTCCTGCGGCGGTACTGTTACACAGGCAGGATGGCTCGGAACGTACGGATATGTAATCTTCATCAAACATCCGGACGGCAGGGAAACCCGTTATGCACACTTAAAGACAATACTTGTAAGTAAGGGCGATTATGTATCGCAGGGTCAGAAGATTGCTTTGTCAGGTAATACCGGGGCATCTACCGGACCGCACCTTCACTTTGAAATGCGTATAAACGGTGTAGCAGTTAACCCGCTTAACTACTTATCGTACTAAATGATTTTGGATGGAAAAGACATGAGGCAATATGCAATCAAGGGCGGCAATCCCCTTGTAGGCGAAGTTGAAATCGGCGGCGCAAAGAACGCGGCACTCGGCATCCTTGCCGGCGCACTGATGGCCGATGAACCCGTACAGATTGAGAATGTACCCGATCTTTCGGATACTGCATTGATGCTTGAGTCATTGAAGGACTTGGGCGCCATCGTAAAAAAGATAGACAGGCACACCTTCTTGATCAACGGTGCAACCGTTCATACTACGACATTAGACAATGATTCGATAAAGAAAATAAGAGGTTCTTACTATTTTGTGGGCGCACTGCTCGGCAAGTACAAAAGTGCCTGCGTCAGCCTTCCCGGAGGCTGCAGCATTGGCTCACGTCCGGTTGACCAGCATATCAAAGGTTTCAAGGCATTGGGTGCCGATGCGGATATTTCCATGGGCTGTATTGTATGTAATGCATCGAAGCTTACGGGAAGTCACATCTTCCTTGATGTGGTATCCGTAGGGGCGACCATAAATCTTATGCTTGCATCCGTCTTGGCAGACGGTCAGACTTATATTGAAAATGCGGCCAAGGAGCCTCACGTCGTAGACGTTGCAAACTTTTTAAACGCAATGGGAGCTTCCGTTAAGGGCGCAGGAACCGACGTTATACGTATAAGAGGCGTTGAAAAGCTTCACGGGACCCATTATTCGATCATACCCGATCAGATAGAGGCGGGAACCTTTATGATGGCGGCAGCCACTACAAAGGGAGACGTCCTCATTAAGAATATTATTCCGAAACACCTTGAGTCCATCACATCCAAGCTTACCGAAATCGGATGTGAGATTGAGGAGTTCGACGATGCCATAAGAGTTGTGGCATCCAAGCCTTTTCATCATACTCAGGTAAAGACACTTCCTTATCCCGGATTTCCGACCGATATGCAGCCGCAGATGGTTGTGACGCTTGGACTTGCAGACGGCACCAGTATTGTTACGGAGAGTATTTTTGAAAATCGATTCAAATATGTCGACGAGCTTATAAGACTTGGCGCAAGTATCAGGGTCGAAGGCAATACGGCGGTAATTGAAGGCGTATCAAAGTATACGGGTTCAAGGATTACCGCACCGGATTTACGTGCCGGAGCCGCACTTGTCGTGGCGGGACTTGCCGCCGAGGGAGTAACCCTTGTAAACGAGATTCACTATGTCGAGAGAGGCTATGAGGATTTCGTAGAGAAGCTTAAAGCTTTGGGCGCCATGATAGAGATTGTTGAGAATGAACATGACCTGAATAAATTCAAGTTAAAGGCGATATAAGTAAAGCTGATTAAAAAAGAAGATGCCGAAAATGACATCTTCTTTTTTTATGCATGTAATCTATACGATTGCTTCAATATGGAGGTCCGGTTCCGCAGACAGGTCAATAAAGTCGTCACCGCATTTGACGGTGGGCTTCGCAAGACTTGAACGGTTGATAAAGACTATATCACCAATCCGGCCGTCACTGAGTCTGACTCTGTCCATGAGATACGTGGTTACGATATTTTCAAGGAAGGTCATGATAAACCGCGTGTCATATCTTTGAAGACCCTCATCTTCGAAAATTTCAACGACCTTGAAGGGACATAAGGGGCCTCTGTAAACACGTGCACAGGTCATGGCATCATAAACATCGACAATTGCCACCATCTTGGCAAAGGAGTCAATTTTTGAATTGGTAAGTCCCAGAGGATAGCCGGTTCCGTCACAACGTTCATGATGCATGAGGGCGGAATTTGCGACTGCGGAGGGAACATTGTGTCTCTTTAAAAGATTGTATCCGTCAATCGTATGCTTTTTAACTATAGTATATTCGTCTTTTGAAAGCTTTCCGGGCTTTGTAAGTACACTTTCGGGAACCATTAGCTTTCCGATATCGTGAAGCAGTCCGGACAGTGTTGCAAGTCTTATTTCTTCACTGCCGAAATGCAGCCACTTTGCAAAGACGTTGCACATAAGAGAAACGTTTACGGAGTGTATATAAGTCAAATCATCATATCCGCGAAGATTGTGAAGCATATCAAAGATGCTTAAATATCCGTTCCCGCAGTTTATAAGACTCTCCATGTAACCGAAGAGCTCGTCCAAATCCAAGGGCGCATCATCGGATACAACTGAATTGATAACCTTCTGAAATTTGTTTGCCGAATTTTCAAAATTAGCCCTGAATTCTCTAAAATACTGGCTTGCCTGAATCTTCTGCGAGTGAGACAGACCAAGATTCTGTTCGGAATGTTGCGTCAGATTGATGGAAGCCTCATCGTCTATCCTGACATTTATGATTGAATAGAATTCAAGTTTTGTGATGGTCTTGTCGGTAAGTACTGTGCCGCGCGGTATTAAGAGCTGATCCGAGTATGTGAAAACATCTTCACCGCATACCATGCCGGGCAGCAAATCTTTTGTAGCAAAACGTTTCATATAAATACTCCGTAAGGGCGATATAAAACTATTATAGGAAGTAAAAAACGACTTCCTATAATCGATTTACGAGCCACTCCGTGGCTCTTTTATCCGAAAACTACTTCGCAGTTTCGGATAAGTTATATTATAAATGATAATTGTTTTTTTTCAATTAATCTTGACATAGTCGGAGCATGAGTATACACTTTCCTTGACTCTTATTCAGAGTGGTGGAGATACATAGGATCGATGAAGCCACGGCAACCCTTTTTTAAGAAGGTGCCAACCTGAGCGAGTGGGCGTTTTAACGCTACTATCGAACAATAAGGGGATTGAAATAGTGAAGCTATCTTTTAATCCACTTATATTTTTATGAGTGGATTTTTTTATAGGAATTGCAAAGCATTCCTAATGGATGCGCACTCGCGCGTAGGGTAAATGTCGCTGACGCGACCGCGCCCGGCGCATCGTTTCGTAAACGAAACGATAGTCTTTTTTCAATCCGCAAAGAAAGGAACCAAAATGGAGAAAAGAATTTTTACTTCCGAATCGGTAACGGAAGGACATCCCGACAAGGTATGTGATGCAATTTCCGATGCAATCGTCGATGCCTGCATGGAAGTCGACCCGATGAGCCGTGTGGCTTGCGAAACCGTAGCATGTACGGGCTACGTGCTTGTAACCGGTGAGATTACCACCAAGGCCCAGCTTGATATTCCCGCAATTGTACGTAAGACCGCGTTGGAAATCGGCTACGACAGCGGCGAAAAGGGACTTGACGGAAACTCCTGTGCCGTATTCGTGGCACTTGACAAGCAGTCACCCGATATTGCAATGGGCGTTGACAAGGCGCTGGAAGCCAAAGAAGGCGAATTGAAGGACGACCTCGATACGGGAGCCGGCGATCAGGGCATGATGTTCGGTTATGCCACAAACGAGACCGAGGAGCTTATGCCTTACCCGATTTCGCTTGCACACAAGCTGTCCTTCAAGCTTGCGGAAGTCAGAAAGAACGGAACTTTAAAGTACTTAAGACCTGACGGTAAGACTCAGGTTTCCGTTGAATACGACGAAAACGGAAAGCCCGTAAGGCTTGATGCCGTTGTTCTTTCTACACAGCACGATCCTGATGTTACTCAGGAACAGATTCATGAGGATATAAAGAAATACGTATTCGATCCCATTCTTCCGAAGAATATGGTCGATGCCAATACCAAAATATTCGTAAATCCCACCGGACGCTTCGTAATAGGCGGACCTCACGGTGATGCCGGACTTACGGGCAGGAAGATTATCGTCGATACCTACGGCGGATATGCACGCCACGGCGGCGGTGCCTTCTCCGGAAAGGACTGCACGAAGGTAGACCGGTCTGCGGCTTATGCGGCAAGATATGTTGCAAAGAACATTGTGGCAGCAGGACTTGCGGACAAGTGCGAGGTACAGCTTTCGTACGCAATCGGCGTAGCCGAGCCTACATCCATTCAGGTAGATACTGCAGGCACCGGAAAGCTTTCGGACGAAGCTCTTACAAAAATCGTAAGAGAGAATTTTGATCTTCGCCCCGCTTCAATCATTAAGAAGTTTAACCTGCGTCGTCCCCTTTACAGAAAGACTGCGGCTTACGGTCATTTCGGACGTACCGATGTGACCTTCCCCTGGGAAGAAACAGACTCTGTCGAAACCTTAAAGAAATACTTATAAGTAAAGAAACTATGCCCTTCCGCGTTGCCACCGGAGGGGCTTTTTTGATATACTGTGATACAGGGGACAAAAGTACAAAATTTTTAAAGCAAGCTTGCTTGCGAGAAAAATTTTGACTTTGGGACCCAACCCCTGCCATTCTTAAGCAGCCATTTTTAACTTTCGGAGATCCAAATGTCCTTTGTACATCTTCATGTCCACACGGAGTTTTCACTCCTGGACGGTTCGAATAAAATAAAAGAATATGTAAAATACGTAAAAGAACTCGGCATGAATGCGGCTGCAATTACAGATCACGGCGTCATGTACGGCTGCATTGATTTTTACAAGGCGGCCCTGGAAGCCGGCATAAAGCCTATTCTCGGGTGCGAGGTCTACGTGGCTCCGGGTTCCAGATTTGATAAAGAACCGGGCGCGGGCGAGGAACGTTACAATCACCTTATTCTTCTCTGTGAGAACAACAAGGGCTACGAGAACCTTTGCAAGATTGTCAGCATCGGTTTTACCGAAGGCTTCTATTACAAGCCGCGTGTCGATTTTGAAACACTGAAAAAGTATCACGAGGGTCTTATCTGCTGTTCCGCCTGCATTGCGGGCGAAGTGCCGAGGCTTATCCTCAGGAGAGATATCAAAGGGGCCAAGAACACGATTCTTAAATACAGGGAATGCTTCGGAGAGAACAACTATTTTCTCGAGCTTCAGGACCACGGCATATCCGAGCAGAAAATTGTCAATCAGGCGCTTGTTTCAATCAGTAAAGAGCTTAACGTACCCCTTATTTGTACAAACGACGTTCATTATACTTATGCGGGTGATGCTGAGTCCCACGACATCCTTCTTTGCATCCAGACGAGCAAGACCGTCAAGGACGAGAACCGCCTGAAATACGAAGGCGGACAGTACTATGTCAAGACGGAAGAAGAAATGCGCACATTGTTTCCTTATGCTTTGGAGGCGATTGACAATACTCAGAAAATCGCCGACAGATGCAATGTGGAGATTGAGTTTGGCCACACCAAGCTGCCGCATTTTGATGTGCCAAAAGGGTACGATTCCTGGAGTTATTTAAACAAGCTCTGCTCTGACGGTCTTATTGAAAGATACGGTGAAGATGCCTCAAAGCACAAAGAAAGACTCGACTATGAGCTTTCCGTAATAAAGAAGATGGGATATGTCGATTATTTCCTGATTGTATGGGATTTTATCAACCATGCAAAGGAGCAGGGAATACCGGTAGGCCCCGGACGTGGCTCCGCGGCAGGTTCCATTGTTTCGTATTGCTTAAAGATTACAAATATAGATCCAATTCGCTTTAACCTTCTTTTTGAACGTTTCCTTAACCCCGAACGTGTATCCATGCCCGATATCGACGTTGACTTCTGCTACGAGAGACGTGAAGAGGTCATAGAGTACGTAAGGGAAAAGTACGGCCCCGAAAAGGTTGTGCAGATTGTAACCTTCGGAACCCTGCAGGCAAAGGGAGTCATCCGCGATGTCGTGCGGGCCCTGGATATGCCTTATTCACGCGGGGACCAGCTTGCAAAGATGATTCCGAACGAATTGAATATAACGCTTGATAAAGCTTTGGAAATGAATTCCGAATTTAAGGCGCTTTACGACACTGATTCGGAAGTTCATTATCTGATAGATATGTGCAAGTGCCTTGAAGGCCTTCCGCGTCATACTTCCATGCATGCGGCCGGTGTATTGATTTGCCCGGAGGCGGCAAGCGAGTACGTACCGCTTCAAAGAGCATCGGACGGTTCGATTACTACCCAGTACGTCATGACTACTTTGGAAGAGCTCGGCCTTCTCAAAATGGACTTCTTAGGCCTGAGAACCCTTACCGTTATAAAAGATGCCATCGACATGATAAAGAAAAGCACCGGAGAGGATATCAATATCGATGAAATTGATTATGCCGACCCGAATGTCTTTGCAATCATGGGTTCAGGCAGGACCGAAGGCATATTCCAGCTTGAAAGTACCGGGATGAAAGCCTTCATGAAAGAATTGAAGCCCCAGAGCCTTGAAGATGTGACCGCGGGAATTTCTTTATACAGGCCCGGACCTATGGACTTCATACCAAAGTACATAGCGGGCAAGGAAAACCGGGATAATATCACCTACCGTACTCCGGAGCTTAAGCCAATCTTAGAGCCTACCTACGGCTGCATAGTTTACCAGGAACAGGTAATGCAGATTGTCAGGGATCTGGGCGGCTACACACTTGGGCGAAGCGACCTCGTACGACGTGCAATGAGTAAAAAGAAACAGCATGTCATGGAGGTAGAAAGAAACAATTTCATATACGGTAATGTCGAAGAAGGCGTTCCGGGATGCGTATCGAAGGGTATTGACGAAAAGGTTGCGGGCGAGATTTACGATGACATGATGGACTTTGCAAAGTATGCCTTCAACAAATCACATGCTGCCTGCTACGCCGTTGTTTCTTATCAGACTGCGTTCCTTAAGAGGTATTATCCCGTCGAGTTCATGGCGGCTCTTATGACAAGCGTTATAGATAATGCGGGAAAGGTTTCCGAGTACATAAACGTTTGCCGTTCAATGGGCATAGAAATAACCCCTCCGGATGTTAATACCGGCGATGTATCATTTGGCGCAAAGAACGGGAAAATCGGTTATGCGCTTACGGCAATCAAGAATGTCGGACGCCCCGTAATAGAGGCTCTTGTAAGGGAACGAGAGCAAAATGGGCCCTACAAGGATTTCACCGATTTCGTGACCCGATTGTCCGGTAAGGATCTCAATAAGAGAGCGGTTGAGAATTTCATAAAAGCGGGAGCCTTTGATTCGCTCGGCGGCACCAGAAGGCAGTACATGAGTGCATATACAGACATTATGGATTCCGTTGCCACAGACAAAAAGAAGGTAATTCCCGGACAGATAAGTCTTTTTGACATGCTTCCTTCAGGCAGTATTCCGGGCCTTAAAGAAAAACTTCCCGAAAATGTAGGCGAATTTTCCAAGGATGTTATGCTTTCTTATGAAAAAGAAGTGCTTGGAATCTACGTATCGGGGCACCCTTTGGATGATTACAGGGCTTTGTGGAAACGAAACATTACTGCCAACGCCGGAGATTTTATGCTTGACCCGGAGACCGATACGGTTAAAATAGAAGATGGTAAAAGGGTAATAATAGGCGGTATAATAACTGCAAAGACCGTAAAGTTTACCAAGAACAATGCCGCGATGGCATTCGTCACAATCGAAGATTTGTTAGGCAGCATTGAGGTGATTGTTTTTTCAAAAGCTTACGAGAAATACGGAAACCTTCTTACGGAAGATGCAAAGGTATTTATCGAAGGAAGGGTAAGCCTTGAGGATGCGAAGGACGGCCGCCTGATATGCGAAAGGGTAATGACCTTTGACGAAATGCCGCGTAATGTGTGGATCCGGTTTGACAGTATGGAAGCTTATATGGAGAAGAGCGACATGCTTGCCGGGATGCTTAATTCATCACATGGCAGGGACAAGGTAATCATTTACCTGATAAAGGAAAACCGGCGCAAGAATTTTCTGGACGGAAGGGGTGTTAAAGCAGATGAGAATCTGTTAAATGCCTTGAAAGCCCGGTTTGGCGCTGATAATATAGAGCTTACCTAAAAGGAGATTATTATGGGTAACAAACAAATCAAAACAATCGGAGTACTTACAAGCGGTGGCGATGCCCCCGGTATGAATGCCGCGATTCGTGCGGTTGTACGCAAATCCCTTAATAACGGAGTGAGCGTAAAGGGTATTAAAAAAGGCTATATGGGACTTCTTAACGAAGAAATTGTAGACATGGAAGCGAAGAGTGTTTCAGACAGCATTCAGCGCGGCGGTACAATTCTCGGAACGGCAAGATGTCTTGAATTTAAAGAGGAAGAGGTTCAGAAGCAGGCAGCGGATATCTGCAGAAAGCACGGAATCGACGGCCTTGTTGTAATAGGCGGAGACGGCTCCTACAGAGGCGCTCAGGCACTTGCACGTCAGGGAATCAATACTATCGGAATTCCCGGAACCATCGACCTTGATATTGCCTGCACAGATTATACAATCGGATTCGATACCGCCATCAATACTGCAATGGAAGCAATCGATAAGGTCAGGGATACTTCGTCCTCACATGAGAGATGCTCCATCATTGAAGTAATGGGACGAAATGCCGGTTATATCGCATTGTGGTGCGGTGTAGCCAGCGGTGCGGAGGACATTCTCCTTCCCGAAAAATATGACTTTAACGAGCAGGTTCTGGTTAACAATATTATCGCAAACCGTAAGATCGGCAAGACTCATCACCTTATCATAAATGCCGAGGGCATCGGACACTCGACTTCAATGGCAAGACGTATTGAAGCAGCTACAGGTATTGAAACCAGAGCCACGATACTCGGTTACATGCAGCGCGGCGGTTCACCGACCTGTAAGGACCGTTACTATGCTTCGATAATGGGCGCTTTTGCAGCCGATATCCTGGCAGAGGGCAAGTCAAACAGATGCATCTGCTACAGAAACGGCAAATTCGTCGACACGGATATTGAGGAAGCTTTGGCAATGGAAAAGACCATTGACCCTTACCAGTACGAAGTCAGCAGGCTTCTTTCAAGAAACACCAATTCAATTAAAAAATGATTACTTCAACTGACAATAAACGGATAAAGAACGTTATTTCTCTAATTGAAAAAGCAAAAGCAAGAAAAGAGCAGGATGCCTTCGTAATCGAGGGCATCAAGCTTTTTATGGAGACACCTGAAAGCGAGATTAAAGAAGTATATATATCAGAGAGCTTCGCAGAAAAGTGTGAGAAACTTGACAAGGTACCCGTAGAGGTGGTAAAAGATGAGGTGTTTCGTAAGATGACGGACACTTTGACGCCTCAGGGTGTTCTTTGTGTGGTTAGGAAGAGGCATTACAGCCTTGACGATATGCTTAAAGGTATCGGCCCAGGTTCGGTTTTCCTTGTAATCGAAGCAATTCAGGACCCGGGGAATTTAGGAACCATCATGAGGACAGCGGAAGGAGCGGGAGTACGCGGCATCATTTTGAGCCGCGACACCGTGGATATGTACAATCCGAAGACCGTCCGGTCAACGATGGGCTCGATTTTCAGAGTGCCGTTTGCTTATGCGGAGGACATAAAGGCAGCAGTGCTTGAGCTTAAGGCAAAGGGAGTTCATACCTATGCCGCTCATCTTAAAGGAACAAAGTCCTGTTATGAATACGATTACACGGAGCCGACGGCTTTCTTTATCGGCAATGAGGGCAACGGATTGAGCGAAGAGCTTGCGGGACTTGCGGATACATACATACGTATACCTATGGAGGGGAAATTGGAATCTCTTAACGCCGGAATTTCTGCGGGAATTCTGCTGTATGAGGCGAAGAGGCAAAGGGATATCAGGCAGTTATAGAAAGTAACGGGTATTTGAATGAAGTTAGGAAGTAAATTACTCACGGTGGGGGCAATATGTGCGGCAATTGTTGTTGCTTTGGTTGATTTTACAGGTACCAAGGCAAGTGCAACGGGTACTGCAATCGCGCTTTCCGATGAAAGCGTCGGCGCATCCATAGTGTTCTCAGTAAACGCTTACAATAATGCGGAAGTTTCGAATCTCGGAATTACGGTTTCGGAGGAGGACGAGGTTGATTCAAGCAGCCTTGTAATGGTCAAGTCAACGTCCGTACTGAATGTAAGGGAATCGGGAGATTCAGAGGCGACCATCTTAGGCAAGCTGTATCGTGACTGCGGCGGAATAGTGCTTGAGAGAGGCGACGAATGGAGCCTTATCGAATCGGGTGATCTGGTAGGATGGTGTTCGAACGAATATCTTCTTTTTGATGAGGAGGCTGAAGCCTTTGCCAAGGAAGTAGGCACTATGTACGCAACCGTCAAGAAGGATTGCATCAAGATATATGCCGAAGCGGATACATCCTCCGAGGTCTTAGGACTTGCAGCGGCATCTTCCACATACGAAGTAATTTACGAAGAGGGCACAGACTGGCTTTGCATAGCCTGCGATGAATATGATGGCTTTGTCAGAACCGAGCTTGTGGATTTTGAATTTGACATCGACCATGGTGAGACCATGGAAGCAATACAGGAACGCAAACGTAAGGAAGCAGAGGAAAAGAAAAAGCTTGTCCGCCAGAATGAAGCTATCGAAGCTGACGGAGATACTTTGAAGATGCTTGCAACCATCATCTGGTGTGAAGCAAGGGGCGAGAGCTACGACGGTCAGCTTGCGGTCGGCTCGGTAATCATGAACAGAGTCCGTTCGTCTGCATACCCGGATTCGGTTTATGCTGTTATTTATGCATCGGGACAGTTTTCACCCGTCAGATCCGGAAGCTTCCAGAAAGCTTACGAAAACGACTCGGCGAGTGCTTCCTGTTATCAGGCAGCCCAGGAGGTCCTTGACGGTTATACGAATATAGGCGACATGACCCACTTCAGGCGTGCCGGAAGCAGAAACGGCTATGTAATCGGAAACCATGTATTTTACTAAGGTTTCCTTGACACACAAATTCAATGAGCTTATAATACCCTAGTTAGCGCGTAGCCCAGCTTGCGCACGGAAAGGAATTTGGTAGAAATGGAAGCAAAAAAGAACATTCTTACATATGAAGGTTTGACCAAATACGAGGAAGAACTTCAGGATTTAAAGGTAAGAAGACGTAAAGAAGTTGCTCAGAAGATTAAAGAGGCAAGAGAGCTCGGAGACCTTTCCGAAAATGCCGAATATGATGCAGCAAAGGATGAGCAGCGTGATATTGAGGCAAGAATTGAAGAACTTGAAAAGATCCTCAAAAATGCCGAAGTAGTAGTTGAAGATGAAGTTGACTCCAGCAGGATTAACGTAGGCTGCGTGGTAGGAATTCTGGATATTGAGGAAAATGAAGAGTTTTCCTATAAAATCGTAGGTTCAAGCGAAGCAAACAGTCTTCAGGGAAAGATCTCAAACGAATCACCCGTAGGCAAAGCACTTATAGGTCACAAAGAGGGTGACACGGTTACCATCGAGACCCAGGAAGGCGATATTA
>CAZCPW010000005.1:0-20306 GCA_964499925.1 uncultured Lachnospiraceae bacterium | reverse complement strand
TTCATGGCAAGTGACATTGCGGGCATCGCAATAATCATGATACGGAAGGCGTCCAAGGAAGAATTCTTTAAATCGTTGTTCGCTTCCGCGAATTTTTCTTTTTCCAGGTCTCCGCGCACGAAGGATTTGATAACCCTGACGTTCGTGACATTTTCACGGATGATTGAGTTAAGCTTATCGATCTTGGTCTGAAGTATTTGGAACTTGGGGAAGGCCTTTGTGATGACGAGTGCGATTACCGCAATCAGAATGGGCATTACAATGATAATGATGACCGCAAGCTCGGCATTGATTGAAAATGCCATTATAATTGCGCCTATCATCATGCCGGGTGCACGAAGTGCCATTCTCAGCAGCATGTTGATAAGGTTCTGAACCTGCGTTACATCGTTTGTAAGTCTTGTAACAAGTGAACCGGTACTGAAATCGTCTATGTTCTTAAATGAAAATTTCTGGACGCTGTCAAAGGCATCTTTTCTTAAGTCGGCCGCAAAATTTATGGAAGCTTTTGCTCCGAAATATGCACCTCCTATGCCTCCGAGTGCCATCAGTACAGCCGTGATGATCATCACAATTCCGACAGTAGTGATATATCCGATGTTTCTGTCTTCAACACCGTTATTGATGATTAAGGACATCAATTTTGGAAGAAAAATTTCTCCGAGCACCTCCACTATCATGAGTATCGGTGCGAGTATAAAGGCCGAAAGATACGGCTTTATATATTTCCAATATCTCTTCATAAATAAAACCTCCGAAATGAACACTTTAAAGTTTATTTACATTTTTTTTCAAAGTCAATGTAATGAAAATAAACTTTATTAAAGGTTTCTAAAAAAATAAAAATTATGATACGGATTGCTACGTGCTACGCACTCTCGCAATCCTCCGCCCATTCGTAATCCGCTCATTTTTCTTCAAAAAATGGCTACTTACTCATGGTCGGGCGGGTACCAAGGTCAAAACTTGCGCCGCAAGCAAGCTTGCGCTGAAATTTTGACTTTGGTACCCTGTGTATCATAACCTACCCATGTTAATAGTTTATTTCTTTATCGCGTTATGTTATGATGACATGGTACTTTAGGACTACTTTTATTAAGTGGTGACAGGGGCAAGGGGGCCGAAAATCATGAGAATTGCAGTGTTTATCTGCGGTTTGGTTTTTGATTGTCAAAAGGCATTTATGAAGGGTGTAGAAAGAAAGGTGCGCGACTGCGGCGATACCTGTCTGGTGTTCTGCTGCCATGTAAACGCATCCGGAAACGATACCTTCCTAAGGGGCGAATGCGCCATCTTCAATCTTCCCAATCTGAATTCTTTCGACGGAATTATCTATGTCAGAAATACCTTTTTAAACATGCCCAATGAACAGGTTCTTTATAATCGAATCCTTTCATCCGGAGTTCCGTGTGTGGCGATTGACAGCTATTCCCCTGAATTTTTAAGCATCTTAAGCGATGAGCGTGCCATTGCCAAAGAAGTAACGCGTCACCTGATTGAGTGCCATAATTGCAGGAAGCTTTATTTTCTCGGAGGTCCGAAGGGAAGTCCCGACACCGAGGACCGCTACGAAGGTTTCAAAGAAGCTCTTTTAGACCACAACCTTCCCGTCAACGACGACTTCCGCCTTTACGGAAACTTCGAATTTTCAAGCGGAGTGGATTCCGCCCAGGAATTCTTAAATCTTTCCGATTCTTTCCCCGATGCGATAGTCTGTGCCAATGATGAAATGGCTATAGGTCTTATTTCGGAGCTTAAGCGCCGCGGCGTTAAGGTTCCGAAAGATATAAAGGTTACCGGAATTGACTTTGATACCGTATCAAGAGTTTTTTATCCGAGGCTTACGAGCGTTAAGAGACAGCAATATCAAAAAGGCGTAAATGCCATAAACCTTCTTCATGAATATTCTTCGCACACTGCCGGCGAAGTCTTTTCAATGCCGGTAAATCTCTACATCGGCGCATCGTGCGGATGTATTCCCGAAGAAGACGACAAGAATGACTTTTCCACTACCAACACTCTTGCCATAGACTGCTACGCTCAGGCTGAGCTCAGTCAGACCACCAAGCGCATGACCGCGGACCTGATGGCCATGAAAGATCAGTATGCATTGCTTGACGAGCTAAAGGCTTATGCGCTGAAGCTTCGCCCCGACGAAATGCATCTTTGTCTGAATGTACGCCCCGAGTGTTTAATCGACTATTCCGATTACTCGAAGGCTTTGCTTTCCATGGAAAAAGAAATAGCCGAGGACTATACCGATGAGATAATGGCCGTGTTCTCGATTGTCGGAGGGGTTCCCGCGACTTCGGGAGACCGCGAATATTTTGAAAAAGAAGATCTCTTCCCTCCACTTGCAAACGGAGGCAAAAAGGGCGGGACCTATTACTTCCTGCCCATTCACTATATGAACCGGAACTACGGCTATGCGATACTCGGAACCTCGGGTGAGCTTTTAAGAAATGAATTCTTCCCGAATTACTGTAATCTTGCAAGCAATGCCCTGGAAACTACGCGTAAACGAAACGTCCTTGAACAGATGCTTGCCGCGCTTGACCATATGTGGATTTACGATGCTCTCACCGGAGTTTACAACAGAGCCGGTTTCTTTAAGCGTGCCGAAAGCATGGTAAATGATTCCATTCACAAGCGCCAGTCGCTCTGCGTCATCTTTCTCGATGTTGACGGGCTCAAAAAGATCAATGATACCTTCGGCCACGACGAAGGTGACAATCTCATAAAGGAAATTTCGGGAATACTCAAGAAGGTCAAGCGTCACAATGAAGTGGTAATGCGCTATGGCGGAGATGAGTTTGTGCTTCTTGCACCGGATTATACCGAAAAAGATGCGAGCGAATGCATCCTCAGAATAGAAGCGCACATGAATACGGTAAACGAAACTCCCGGCAGGCTCTACCCAATTGAAGCCTCAATAGGCTATTGCATTACGGTTCTTGACAATCCCGACGGATTGAATGCGCTTATCGAAAGAGCAGATCGTGAAATGTACAAAAAGAAACGGATAAAGAAAATACAGCGATATTAAAATACCGGTGTCGGTTCCCGATAATTCTTCTTACTCTGAAAACAATCCGGAAAACACGGATTGTTTACACGCGCATTCAGTGTTTTGAGGGTTAAGTGTTTATGAATCCCTTCACTGTTCGTCCCAAAACTTTTTCGCATATCTTTCCACGTTTGCAAGGCTTACCTTGTCAAAGTCAGCCCATTCCTTCGGGAAGGTCTTTTGATAACTGCTTTGTAAGAAACGATCGTCTAAAAGGACTATGACTCCCCTGTCGGTTTCGGTTCGGATTACGCGTCCCGCTGCCTGAAGTACCTTGTTAACTCCCGGGTAGCGGTAGGTATAATCAAAGCCCGAGCCGTTTTCTTTATCAAAGGTTTCCATCATAAGCTTTCTCTCAAGACACACCTGCGGGATACCCGTTCCCACTACTATCGCACCTATAAGGCTCTCACTTGTTAAGTCCACACCCTCCGAAAAGGCGCCTCCCAGCACGCAGAGTCCGACAAGCGACGAGGTGTCCTCGGTCTCCACTTCCATATCTATCAGTTTAAGTCTCTCGATGCTTTGCTCATTGCAAGTTGAAAAGCGTCTTAAAAAGCTGTCCTTTTCTTCCTCTGTCATCCGGCTTGACTGCACCAAAAAAGAAGTCTCGTCATCATCCGTAAATTCCGAAAGATACGCAAGATGCACCTCTTCCATAAATTTGTAAGACGGAAAAAACACCATGTAATTTCCGGGATGGGTTTTTACGACCTTATTGATATATCGAGCTATGTTTAAATATTCGGAATCCGTCCTCTTGGTATACTTGCTGGTCACGTCGCTTGCAATCAGGATGCTTCGGTTTGCGGGATTGAATATACTCTCGGCATAAACTTCGTAATCATCGGGGTCTCCGCCCAAAAGTTCCTTGTAATATTGAATGGGAAGCAGGGTCGCGGAAAACAGAATCACGCTTCTTGCGGCCTTCATACACTCTTTAAGATTCTCCCTCGGGTTTACGCAGAAAAGTTTTAGGAAGAACTCTTCTTTTTCATCGAAGGATGCATACACACGATAATTGTCATCAAGACGATCATACATATTTAAAAAGTGACCCGCCTCAAAGAAGAATTCAAGCACGCCGTCATGCGTATCCTTTGAAATCTTCTTTTTCTTTTTCGGCTTTCTCTCTTCTTTTAAGAATCGCTCTATATTGCCATAAAGCCTAGTAAGACCGGCTGCAAAATCCGTAATATCCATATCGACCATGTACTCGGTCGTATTTGCTTCAAGCTTTAAAAGCTCGCTTTCGCATTTTGCCGCTTTTTGAGAAATCGTCGGAAGCTCTTCCTCCGTAAGCCTTTTAAGAGTGTGAAGCTGTTCCCTGAAAATGGTTGCGGAATACATTTCTCTTGCTCTGTCAAGCAGATTGTGCGCCTCGTCGACCAGCATTAAATAGTCTCCGCTTTTAGTCTCATCCTCAAAGAAACGCTTAAGTCTCGCGCTCGGATCAAAGGCATAGTTGTAGTCGCAGATGATGGCATCGCAAAAAAGACTTGCATCCAAACTCATTTCAAAAGGACAGACTGTGTATTTGGCGGCGTAATCAAGTATCACGCCCGCCGTAATCTGTTCTTTATTCATGAGCATATCGTATACGCAGTCGTTTACTCTCGAAAAATGGCCCTTGGCATAAGGGCAGGCATCGGGATTGCACTCATGGCTTTCGACCGGACAAATCTTTTCCTTGGCGGTTATGGTGATGTTCTTTAGCCGCAAGCCGTTGTTTCTGAGTATATCTATGGTATTCTCGGCAACCGTGCGTGTAATCGTCTTTGCAGTCAGATAGAAAAGCCTCGAACCCTTCTTGTTTGCAAGAGCGTATAAAGAAGGGTAAAGCGTGGAAATCGTCTTTCCGACACCCGTAGGTGCCTCTATAAAAAGCTTCTTACCCTTTAAAATCGTGACATAAACCTGCCGCACAAGCTTTTCCTGACCGGGACGGTACTTAAAGGGGAATGGTAATGTCTTGATGCTTTCATCCCGGACTTCTCTCCACTCGCTTTCAAGACGCGCCCATTTGACATACTCATGGCATACTTCGGAAGTGAATTTGAGTAATTCCTCATACAGAAAAGTATAGTTAAAGTACCTGACCTCTTCCGTATCAATATTGGCATAGGTAACTCTTACCTTTATGACAGGAAGGTTTTCTTTTTCCGCTATGATGTAGGCGTAAAACTTCGCCTGCGCAAGGTGAAGCGCATTTGCCTCCTTAAACTTCTGTATATCCGAATAGGTAGTCTTAATCTCGTCAACAGTCACACCTGAGTCGTTCCTGATGACTCCGTCGGCTCTGCCTTCCACCGAAATCGAAACATCATCCTCCGTATATGTATATTTAAGTGAAACCTCCGGCTGATAGTCAGAACCGGCGCGATGCTGGATGACTCTGTGAAGCTTTGCGCCTTCCTTCATGGCATCCTCCGAAAAAGTGCCGAAGCGATTGTCTATATCGCCGTCGCGAAGGATAAACTCTATTAAGTTTCTCACACTTATTCGAACAGAAATCATTAAAAGAATACCTCTTAATATGGAAAAACCCTGTAGCCTTAGTTTAAGGCATACAGGGTCATGAGTCAAACATATTTTCGCTTTTTCTTTATGAAGCAATCGAGTTGGCGGCAATGAATGCTTCAAGTGCCGCGTTATAACCGTCATAGCTGATGGTCAGGGGACAAGTCATATTCAATCCGTAAACACCGACAATAGACTTTGCGTCTACCACATATCTGTTATTGCCGGCAATATCAATATCAAAATCGCACGCTGAGGTAACTGCCACAAAATCCTTAACGCGTGAAGGTGTCAACATTATCTTTGCTGTCATAATAACCTCCTAAAAACAACAAAAACTGTAAATCAGTTTCGAAAAATACAAACCGCAGTTTGTCAAACAACTGTAGGTAACCTTTAAGCTACCCTATCTTGAGTTTCCCCTTCAAATATGTGTCTATTATATCCGCTTTTTTGAAAAATGAAATGTAAATAATCCACAAATTTTTCGGAAATTTTCGAAAACTAATATACACATTTTAGTTTTCAAAAATCGGAGCCCACGTAAACATGAACTCCGATTAACAGATGTACGAAATATTGAATTGCCTTATAGAAGCGGAATATCGTGTTCTTCCAAAAGCTTAACGGTATCCTTAGGCCAAAGTGAGCACTGAACCTCACCGATATGTGCCTTACGCAAGAAGAACATGCAAATACGTGACTGTCCGATTCCGCCACCGATGGTGTAAGGAAGTTTTTTCTCCAGGATTGCCTTCTGGAAAGGAAGCTCCGCTCTCTCTTCGCAGCCGGCCTTCTTTAACTGCTCCTTTAAGGACTTTTCATCAACTCTTATACCCATTGAAGATAGTTCCAAAGCAATATCAAGAACAGGATAATAAACAAAGATGTCGGCATTTAACTGCCAGTCATCATAGTCGGGAGCACGTCCGTCATGAGGCTCGCCGTTTTCAAGCTTGTCGCCTATCTTCATGATGCAGACAGCGCCCTTCGCCTTTGTGATGTAATACTCACGTTCTCTGGGAGTATTGTCGGGGAACATTTCAAGCAGTTCGTCCGAAGTGATAAAGAAAATATCGTGAGGAAGAATTTCCTCGATATAGTCATAAGAAACAGCCAAAGCCTTCTCGGTCTTTCTGAGTACTGCGTAAACATCCTTGACAACACTCTTTAAGGTGTCGAGATTTCTCTGTTCCTTGGTGATAATCTTTTCCCAATCCCACTGGTCTACGAAGATAGAGTGAATATTATCGGTTTCCTCATCCCTGCGGATAGCATTCATATCGGTATAAAGGCCTTCGCCAACCTTGAAACCGTACTTCTTGAGTGCATATCTCTTCCACTTTGCAAGTGAATGAACGATTTCAGCCGTATAGTCATCCTGTTCCTTGATGCCAAAAGAAACCGGACGCTCAACACCATTAAGATTGTCATTTAAGCCTTCCTTGGGATCTACAAACAAGGGTGCGGAAACTCTTAAAAGGTTTAACCTTTCCGTCAAAAGCTCCTGAAATACATCTTTTACTTCTTTGATAGCAATCTGCGTCTCATGAAGGTTAAGTGCGGGCTTATAGCCCTTGGGTATAATTGTTTGTGCCATTTTACTCTCCATACGGTCAAGTGCCAACCATGCCTGCATGAATTTGCATCTTTACCGCCTATGAAGTTTGAAAGTTTACTTCCAAACCTTTTAAATTGAAATGACATTTGACTCAAAATTAAATTAATCCAAATGACATTCGGTTGCCACGCATACATGCACGCAACACCATAAACATTAAAATACTTTTCATAAACTTTTGCAAGAAAAAGCTTGCCGAAATAAACATAATTCAAAAGCAGGTTCCGAATCAGATTTTCACACAGCCTTGAAGCCTATGTCCGGTTGCCGATTAAACAGTAAGCAGCTTTCCTAACTCGCCCACACTCTCGCAAATATAATCGGCTTTGTATTCTTTAAGCTCTTCAAGTGAACCGAAGCCATAGGAAACACCGACACATTTGATGCCGCATTTATGTGCGGCCTCAATATCGAATTTTCTGTCTCCGATCATCAGGCAAGCCGAAAGGTCAAATCCTTCGTCATGCGAAAATTCCTTTAAACATTCCGCAATGATATCCTCTTTATTTTCAAGGCTTCCGTCGAGGTTGGAACCCATCACGACACCAAAATAATCGAATATATCAAAATGCTTAAGTATACGTTCCACAAAGACCTTCGGTTTACTCGAAGCAAGGCAAAGCACAAATTCTTTTTCTTTAAGGTCCTCAAGGAGTTCCGGGATACCCTTGTAAATCTCGGTTTCAAATATACCCGTCGGGGCATATCTCTCCCTGTAATATTTAACGGCTTCCTCGGTTTTTTCATCCGTGAGATTGTAAAAATTCTTAAAGGAGTCTCTTAACGGAGGCCCGATAAAAGCTCGCAGCTTGTTTAAATCAGGCTCTTTAATCCCGATTCTTTCAAGCCCGTATTGAACGCTTTTCGTAATTCCCGGACCGGAATCGGATATCGTTCCGTCCAAATCAAAAAGTAAAAATTTGTACATTAACCGTTTCCCTCAAATCTATAGTTCTATTGTTTTTGAAAGTGCAAAGGAATAAATAACCTTTTTCGAAACCGGCAGTCCCGTAAGCTTTCCGATTGCCTCAGCATAATAGTCTAACTGTGTCCTGTAACGCTTAATTAATTCATCGGCACTTCCGACCTTGTCCGTCTTGTAATCAAGCACGGTAATCTTTCCGTCTTCAATATAATAAACGTCAATTACTCCCTGCACAAGCACCGTTTCGCTTTCGGGGAAATCGTCCGAAAGAGTTGATGCCTTTACGCCGATTACGAAAGGCTGCTCCTTGTAAAGCTTTCCTTCCTTGCAGGCTCTTCCCATACTCTTTGCGGTTTCCGAATTTACGAACTCAAGAATCTTTTTCTTATTTGCCTTTGCGACGTCAGTTTCCGGCATTTCACCCTTGTTGATAATTGCAAGCAGTTCGTCATCAAGTTCTTTCTTCTTGTCAGTTGCATCAAGCAGTTTGTCATACTCAAGCAGTTCCAAAATATTATGGTAAGCGGTTCCTCGATCCGTTCCCTTGACGCTCACGTTTCCGCCCGCAAATACCGGAATAAATTCTTCTGACTCCGTTTCCTCAAAAGGATGGAAGCTCTCGTCTTCTTCCTCTTTTATTGCAGCCATCTTAAGCTCCGAAACGGTTGTCTTGGTGTAAAGCTTTGAAAGGGACGTATATGGATATTTAAAATTAAAACGTTTGCTGATTTCATCTGCCAGGGCTCTATCCGATGCCTCGGCGTCCATAAAGAGTTTTTCTTGCTTTGCCGCAAGCTCTAAAGAGGGTTGCGTAACGACAGTATCCGATGTCTCAAGGTCGGATTCTTTTATTACATGCGTATCAAAGTTGTCTTTGTGTAAAAGCACAGCGGACTGTACCATATCCAGGTAGCAATTTTCGGTCTTTGCCTTAGCACTTTTCGTCCATTCTTCGAAATTCTTAACGGAACCCATTAGGATAAGCTTTTCCTTTGCTCTGGTCATTGCAACATAAAGCACTCGGATTTCCTCTCCTAAACTGTCCGTCTTAATCTTATCCGATATAGCCGTTCTGATAAGGGTAGTCCTTTTAATCCGCCTTTCCGAATCAACGTAGTTGATGCCTATACCCTTTTCAAAATCCGTTATAAAACTCCCCGTCCAATCCTTATTATTAATTTCCTTGTCCATTCCGGCCACAATGCATATAGGGAATTCAAGGCCTTTACTCTTATGAATGGTCATGATACGTACGACATTTGCCGATTCGTCAAAAGTATTTGCCTCGCCCTCCTCGGACTCGACCTTTTTGATAAGTTCGACATATCTGATAAAGTGAAATAGACCGAAAAAGCTGGTCTTTGCATACTCATTGGCTTTGACAATGAGCATTTCAACGTTTGCAAGTCGCTGCTTGCCTCCCGGCATTGCGGAAACCATATTCTTATATCCCGTCTCGTCGAAAAGCTTTGATATAAGCTCATGAATCGGGCATATTTTGGAAAGCTCGCGATATTTATGGTAAAGAGAAAGAAATTCATTTACCCTTTCATCTTCGGGGCATTCTTTTGAATAAAAGCTAAGCTTATCCCATAAATGCCTTCCTCCTTCTTCACCGATTACTTTGATATTTGCGCACTCTTCATCGCTTAACCTTCCGAAAAGGGAGGTCAAAGAAGCATACATGGCTATATCGTCAAGCGGGTTATTTAAAATCTTTAAAAATTCTATAACCTGACTTATTTCATAGCTATCATAGAACGTTCCCACGCCCTCAAGATGATAGGGGATATGGTACTTTTCAAAGCTTGCCTTTAAAGAAGGAAGCCAAATCTTCGGGCTCCTGAAAAGAACCGCAATATCGCTGTACTTGGCAGGCCTTAATTCCTTAGTACCCTTAATGGCAACAGTTGTCTCATCTAACTGCCTTAAAATTGTTTGACAGATGGCATCCGATGAGGTTTCCATTCTTTTTAAAGCATTACCGGCCGACTCTGTGAGGATAACCTCCGTTTTATTAAAGGGCATATCGGGAGCATAATCTGCTTCCTTGTAGAGTCTTGCGTCATCATCGTATTCAACTCCGCCCTTTTCCCTGACCATGATATCTTCAAAAATATCATTTACACTGTCAACGACAGCCTGTCTGCTTCTGTAATTTGCCTTAAGGGTTATGAGTCTGTCAGGCGAGGTTGCTTCCTTGCTGTAGCTTTCCGTTTTCTTAATGAAAATTTCGGGACGAGCCTGTCTGAACCTGTAAATAGACTGTTTTACGTCCCCTACCATGAAACGGTTCTTGGAGGCATCACCCGTTTCGCGGGACACACTTTGGATAATGAGTTCCTGAATAAGGTTAACATCCTGATATTCATCTACCATTACCGTTTCAAAGAAATCTTTGTACGAAAGTGCAACATCCGTGGGTATATAATCTTCGGGATTCTTAAAGTCTTTTATTAAAATCTTAACTGCCATATGCTCAAGATCCGAAAAGTCGACAATACCTCTGTCACGCTTTGCCTCTGAAAATTTCTTCAGGAAATCCTTTGTAAGTTCAAGAAGCTTTTTATTAATCGGAGAGGTTAAGCAAACGTCTTCATAATACTGTCCCAAGGGTTTTGAAAAGAAGGACGTGCTTAACTCTTTGATAATATTCTTATAGCTCTGTCTTACATCCTTTGCCCGCTTAAGAAATTCTTCGGGTGAATTATCCTTCTTTTTTGATAAAGTTCCGAATTCAAATTTATTAGCTTCAATACCAAGTTCCTCAAAGTTTAAGATTTCCGCCTTATTAAGCAGTTCTTCAAGGGAATCAATATCTTTTTCAAAATTTTCAAGATACTTACCCGGAACCGAGCCTGACTCATAATAGTCCCTCGCAATTTTGAGGGCTTCCTTTATACGGTTTCCTGCAGTCCGTGTTAAATCGGAGACAAATGAGCTGTTCTCAAAATCTTCTAAGCTTGCATACTCATAGTCCTTCATATGGTCGTCAAGCCACTTTTCGGGCCAGGGATATCCGTCGGCACACTTATAAATCTTACCGATGATTCCCTCAAGCTTTTCATCATCTGCCTTACCGGAAAAGCAATCTACGATATCGTAAAATGTCTCGTCATTAGAATCATATGCGTTCCTGATTACTTCTTTTAAGGCATCCTGCTTTAAAATTTCAAGTTCACCGGTCGTTCCTATTCTGAATGCAGGGTCCAAATCTATCTTGTGAAAATGATTGCGTACCAGATTCAGACAGAAGCTGTCTATAGTGCATATCATTGCACTGTGAATCAGAGTTGCCTGTTTCTGAAGATGAGCATCGCCGGGGTTTGCCGCAATAAGAGCGTTAATACGTGCCGAAATCCTCTCTCTCATTTCGCCCGCCGCAGCATTTGTAAAAGTAACAACAAGTACATGATCAATGTCGATAGGATGGTTCTTATCTGTAATCAGGTTAACAATTCGCTCTGTCATGACACATGTCTTACCGGATCCCGCTGCCGCAGATACTATTACATTTGCGTGCCTGCTGTCTATTACTGCCTGTTGATCAGTCGAAAAGGTATAAGCCATCTTTATCCCCTCCAAGTACTATTTCACGTGCCGTTTCTTTGTCTACATCCTTGCCGTCTCTTGCCTTAAGTCCCGGGATTCTTTCATCAAGCCTGCAAATCGGCTTATAAGCACAGTATTCGCAGGCATTCTTATTATCCGATTGCATTGGATTGATTGCCTTGTCTCCGTTAAAGATTCGCTCTCCGATTGATACGGCAAGTCTTTCAACGTAATCAGTCATATTTGCAAACTCTTCTTCCGACAAAATCCTTTCATTGGAACCGGTCTTTTCCGGATCATCGGAATATTTTGCCGGAAGGACGAGATTATCTACGGCGCCTGTTGCGTCAAGAGCCTTCATGTTTTCAATGTCGTCTTCGAAAAAGCCCTTGAGTTTGAGTTCTTTCTTGATTTTTTTATCAAGTTCCTCATCCGTAAACACTTTATCCTCTTCGGATATCAAAGGATTGTCTATCTTGTAGTAAAACATTCCGGATGGTGCTACCTTCTTACCCGGATTTTTACCCTGTTCCATATAAATAGCCTCTGCCATATATATGGCAAGCTGTTGTGAGAGTCCATGGTAAACGTCGGTAATATCTATATCATGTGCGCTTGATTTGTAATCAATAATCCTTACGTAGACTTTTCCGTCTTTTTCATAGGTGTCAATCCTATCTATCTTACCGTTTATCTTTAACGACTTGCCATCGGCTATACTGACGGTTCTGTTAAACGAACGCTCAGTTTCCGCAAGTTCAAAGGAGCCTTGTTTAATCTGAAACTGAACAACTGAAACGGTTCGCATCATGATCTTTGTAATCTTCATAACCGTGTATGCCATTTGTTCATCTTCGCAAAGCATTCCCTGCTCATAATCGGCACAGTACTCTTTAACAGTCTCCTCTATAAGCTTTTTACCCTCTTCCTCGGAAAAGGTACGCCACGTAAGATTGTTCTCTTTAAGTTTCTTTGTAAAGAGGTCTATAACTCCGTGAAAAACACTGCCAAGATTTTTTCTTTCAAACAAAGAACTCTCTTCTTCCCTAAGCTCCATGCCGTATTTAAGGAAGTGTTCATAGGCGCACTGTGCGTACATTTCCATCCTGCTGATGGAAGCAGTAATCATATTGCCGTATAACTTCTCAACAATTTTCTTTGATAAAGACTTAGCTGTATAGGAAATAAAAGCCTTATCCGTAATAAGCTCCGATTCCTTTGAAAATGATTCTTTATAAATCAAGATGAGCGCATTTAGAAGCTTTTCCTCTTCACCCGTCAAATCTTCCGAAACATAATTTCTGAGGAAACGTGCATAGAAGCCAAGACTTGCCTTCGGTGTGATAAACGAATCTATTGTAGGAACCTCTCCGACCTCTTTAATCGAAATATTAAAAAACATAGTCTTTAATGTTTCAATAAGGTATGCAGGCTTCAGCGCCTTTCCCGACACATCCGTACAGGCGAAGCTGACAAAAAGTTTATCGGAAGGCTTGCACAGATTCATATAAAGGTACAGCCGTTGGGTAAACATTTCTTCCCTTGCGGTAGGTGCCATATCTATTCCCTGTGAAACAAGCAGTTCCCTGTCCTCTCTCGAAAAAAGTCCGCCATGATCCGTGTTCTTTGGGATGTTCCCGTCATTGCAGCCTACAAGAAACAGAACTTTAATATGCGAAAGACGTGTACGCTCTATGTCGCCGACCACAATCCTGTCGACATTCTGCGGAATTGTACCGATTTTAATCTCGGCTATGCCGGCCTCAAAAATACGATAGAATTCCGAAAGTTCCATTTCTTCATCGCCGATTAAGGCTGCAATCGTATCCAAAAGTTCCATTACGGCCTTGTAAATCTGACCGTATTCCTTCGCTTTTGAAAGATTGTTTTCCGCTTCAAAGGATTCCTTAAGCTTGCAAAGCTTCTCATATGAATGATTGTCTTTTAAGAATTCATAGAGATTGTTTACGTAATCCTTTGCGGTATGTCCGGGCTTTTTAAGAGGCTTAAATGTCTCTTGAAGACGTTTCCTTACTGCCTCGTGAAGGCAGACTTCTTCCTTGGCCTTATCATTGTCTCCCGTACCTCTTTCGTATTTCTTAAAGGGCTTTTCGTACATATATGAGCCTCTGATGTTCAGGCTCAATACATACCTGTCAAATCTGTCGATTTCATCATCGTCAAAATCCGTGAATCCGCTTCTTAAGTAATGAAATACGGACTCATAGGAATAGTCTTTCACCATTACAAGCAAAGCACTTTTCAAAAACTCGATAAAAGGATTAAGAGAAATGTGCGCGGTTCTGTCGATAAAAGCCGGCATATCCAGCTCTCTCATGCGGTTTTCAAAGATATATCCGTAATTTTCAAGGTTGCCGCATACTACGCCGATATCTCTGTAAGCATACTTTCCGCTTCTGATAAGCTTGCCGATTTCTGTGCAGACATTCAGTACTTCGTCATCTATCGAATTTGCCTTAAAGATTTCTATTGTGTCCCCTGTCTCGCCAAATGCCTTTACGGGATAGCGGAACAAATTGGCCTCCAAATGAGAAAGAGCGGCATTTTCTTTAAATCGACCGTTCTCCCCCGATACAGTCACATCATCGAGAATCTCGATATTTAAATCACGCGCCTTTGTCTTTAATCTGTTTGCGGTCTTCCGGGATAAATAAAAAAGCTTCTCCTCACCCTCAACATCCGAAGGGCTTTCCGGTGCCGATAAGTCAAGGGTAATCCTTACACTTTCCGCAACTTCGCAAAGTTTCAAAATTACGGCTTCCTGTATAGGCGTAAAGCCTGTGAAACCGTCAAATACGATCACGGAATTTTTTAAGAAAGATGCTGCCGGAATTTTAGCACAAAGAGTCTGAAGTGTTTCCTCCGCAGTAATAAATTTACCGTCATTGAACTCGGCAAATGCTTTATAGATA
This sequence comes from uncultured Lachnospiraceae bacterium, assembly GCA_964499925.1. Taxonomy (GTDB): domain Bacteria; phylum Bacillota; class Clostridia; order Lachnospirales; family Lachnospiraceae; genus UBA1258. Next base: position 5,688 of record CAZCPW010000005.1, on the reverse strand, counting down.
ATATGAAGGTCCGAAAGCTTGCTCTTTAACGCTCCCTGATGAGCATCTTCGGAAAGCTTTTCAACATCACGGACACTGAGTCCGTATTGCATAAACTCCGAAATCTGAGATTTCACCTCATGAATGAAACCGACCTTATTGAGATTACGGCCGAGATACGGCATAGACTCGGCCACCTTTCCGGCCACGCGTCTTAAAACAAGGCTCTTACCCGTATCGTCAAGAACAGGGGTATCGGCCTTTCCGGTTTCCGAAAATACTCTGTACGACAATCGTCCGAAGCTTAAGACATCAATATTCAAAATACCCTTATTGGGATGTCTCTCTACGACATCCATCTGGGTCTCCATGGTAAACTGATCGGGAACAATTAAGATAAAATTGCGCTTGGGCTCAGCCATAGCGCCTTTAATAAGCTCATCCTGTACGAAGGTACTCTTTCCGCTTCCTGCGGGTCCAAAGACAAATCCGATACTCATATAACCCCTAACCTTTCTTCATAGCGCCTCAAGTCGTTTCCTTCAAACAACTTTTCGAGTGCACTTATAGGGTATCATATGAATGTCTCTTTGTCAAACACTTGTTCGCACTTTTATTCTTTTTTTAAATTTGAAAAGGCGGGGCAGTAATCTGCCTCGCCTTTCAAAAAGCATTGACTATTCTTCTTTTTTACCCTTTATAAAGTATATCGCAGCTACCGCGCCTACTGCAACGCAGCCTGCCAAAGTAATCCAAATCCACAAGTTAGATGTCTTTGAATTTTCGATTGTACCTGCATCCAAAGGCGCTTCACCTGTTTCGATATTCACTGTATCCTTTGATGAAGTTTCATCAGTAACAGTTTCTTTTTCCGCTTCGGGCGTCTTAACCGTTTCTTCCTTTACCGTGGCTTCAGTCTCCGTTTTCTTTGTATCGGCTATGCTTACGGATTCTTCAACACTTGTGACACCGCTTGCCCGCTTACCAATACTTACGCTTGCAGCGACATTTGCTGTTGTTTCGGTTGCAGCTGTTTCCGTCACGGTTGTTCCCGACTGTGAACTCTGTGAAGCATTCGTATCGTCCGAACCCGACGAACTCTCCGTATTTCCCTTGTCCGAAGATTCATCGGTCATTGTCTGTCCTTCAAATCTTGCCCCCGCATCCGAAGGTGCAAGACTTGTAAGCTCGAGGAAGCCACCCATATTAATGCTTCCGTCGCTGTTTCTCGTGATTCCGCCGTTTACGGCTTTTTCCATATCGGTACTTACGAACCAATTTTCATTTACCGAGGTAACCGTTCCGTCTGTCACCGTATTTACGGATTCTTCACCGTTGAAGAAATAATTGGTGCTTCCGTATACCTTTGTGCTGTCTTGAGTTCCCTTAAGCTTAATATTTTCGCTTACGGTGTTTGCGTTTTTGTAAGAAATTATGCCTTCGGCATAGAAATCCGTGTTCTTTGCATCATTTGTGTATAAAGCAACGTTATATGATTCATTGTTGTAGGAAGTACTGTTGTAAATTTGGATATCCGGACAGCTGTTTGAATCAAAGCCCTTTGCCTTGTTTCCAAAGGCGATGCTGTTCTTTAACACATGATATCCCGTTATGCTCGAACCGCCCATTTTGAAGCCGTTACCGTTTCCTGCATCCACTTCCTTGCCATCTTCATCAATTACGTAGCCGTTCTTAAATGCAACGCAGTTTCTGATTTCTACCTTACCGATTGGTCCTGTCTCAACCTTTGCGAAAAGATCCCAGCCGTCATCGGCATTGTAGGCTGCTATGCAACCGTCAAATACGTTGCCGTCCGCAATCGTAAGCTTTGCAGCAAAGCCGTCGGCATCCTCATAACCCGCATCCGCATTCAGATAAGAGGTACAGTTCAAAATCAGGTTGTTTGCCGGCCAATCTTCCCACTTATCGGTACCCAAGTAACGGCTGATCTGTATACCGGTATTTCCGTTCCTGTAGGCCTTTACATCTTCCAAAGTATTGTTGCTTCCGGATACCTGAATACCCTTCATCGCATTTTGTGAATTTGTAACATCAAAGCCATTAAAGTACCAATAGTCGCCTGCCAGAACCATGCCCGCACACTTACCCTGGAAATCAAGAACAGGTCTGGTCTTTGCCTCAGGATCCGCAATCATGTTAATCTTTTCGTCAGCCGTTCCGTCGATACCGCGCTTTACCACTACGGTGCTTTCAAGCTTATAAGTACCTTCAGTTAAAATGAGAGTCTGTCCCGGAGCTGCATACTTAACAGCCGTATAAATGTCCAGAGGGCTATCCTTTTCGCCGGTGCCTGATGCACTTCCGTCAGGGCTTATATAGATATTCTTTAAGTCTTTTACGTTTAACGAAACCGTAAAGTCAAAGCTTACCGAATCATAGCTTGAAAGTTTCTCGTATTTCGAGGGCTTGTAGTCTGCATCCGGAGTAAACTCTATCTTAAATGTGTTGTCTCCCTCTGAGAGTTTCGTGTTTATGTGATATTTTGTTTTTGCCTTTATTTCTGTATTCTCTGCAACTAAATTCCCTTCGAAATCTTTGATTGTCAGTTTTCCGTCGGCATTTCCGTAATAAACCATATCGTAATCTTCGCTGTTTGCCGTTTCAGAAGACTCAATGGTGTAGTTGGGAGTTACAAGGCTAACCGGTCTTTCCTGCTTAGGCTCGTCATTCTCGGGGCTGACCGTCTTAATATTAATGTTGCTGATCGTTATATCTGCATTTCTTGCTGTGAAGAAACCAACATAAATGTTATTCTCATCAATCTTTGTAAGCTCATCACCGTCGTCGCCGTGATAATACTGTTTCGTGGTCGTATTTCCGGCTTCATCCGTGTAGCTGACTGAATATCCTGTATTGTTCCTGCAAATTTCAAAATGGAAAGTTGTCTTTGTATCTAAATTTCCAAGGGTATCTGCGGAATTTGTGTGATTTCCGACAACATTATAGGTACCCGAATACTTACCGGATAAAGGTGCCGATGTTTCAAGCGTTGTCATCGTGGATTGAAGTGCTTTTGAAGACGTACCGTCTGCAATGTTTGCTTTTGTCACTCCGATCTTTTCCTGAGATCCGATTCCAAGCTTCATGGTGTATTTGGGATATGCGCTCGAATCCGTAACCGTTTGGTTGTCTGCATCCCAATAGTACTCTACCTTGGTGACACTTCCCATGTAGGAGTTATTCCAGAAAGTACTCGAATCGCCATCCGTTCCGACGGCATCTGCCGCCATGATTCCGAAACCTTCCTGTCCGTTTGAAAGTGTCCAGGAATTTACCGTTATATCCGCGGATAAAGAAAAGTTTTCATTTTCCGGATCTATGGTCGTATAGTAGAAAGCAACTCCGTCCGTGGATGCCGGCACGAGTTTTCCTTTACCGCCTGTACTGTGAAGCCCGATGGTTCCGTCGTCATTCACCGTATACCCATTATTATTTTTATTCGTGCTTGACCCAAATGCCGCATAGTACCATTCTTTCTTGGCTTCATTTGTGGTCGTCAGTGTGATTTCAGCTTTCTCGGATATATCCGCATCATCTCCCCTTACGGCTGAAACCGCAAAGGTATATTCGGTATCTGCGTTAAGATTGTCAAATCGATATGCCAGTTTCGTAATATTTTCAGCTGCCATTTCACCGTTTACATATACCTTATAGCTGTCAGCCTCGGGTACTGCCTTCCAGCTGAATCTGACTACGGCATTTCCCTGATTTTCCGCACCGACTATGGTAGGCTTTGCCATCGGAAGCACGAAATCAACTGCTTTCGTTTCGTTACTCTGCTTGCCTTCGCAGTCGGTTCGCTTTAACGTAGCCACAAAGCTGTAGCTTCCGCTTGCGCTCGGAGTAAATACTGCGCTACCGTTTTCTCCTTCTGCTGTCATGGTTTCTGTATCTATTGTTTTCCCGTTTGATATCATACTAATCTCTATAGAATCCGCGTATCTTCCGCCGACCTGCGCCGTATAAGGAACAGTAATGGTTCCGGCCTTGGCATCAACCGTCGGTTCGCCAAGCACGGGTGCAGCGATTGCGTCCCAGGCTTCAGGTCCTCTGTAGTCTACGCTGATTGCATAAATCGGAATCTTGGTGCCACCGCCGTAAAGATAATAGGTGTGACCTTCTAAAACTTTATAACTCTTACTTGCAAATTCGCTGCTTGTTCCGCTATTTTTATATTCTTCAAATATATTGGCAGTTGCATCAACAAAGTATATTGTCTTTCCACTGTTTATTTTCATAGCCACGGTAAGCTTACCGTCATGCTCTGCATTAAGAATTAAAGCAGCTCCGCTATTCGGTACATTGCCTTCAGATTTTGCGCCGTCAGTTTTAGGATTCTGTGAGCCCGCTACATATCCCTGATATGTCACTCCGCCTATGATGTCACCTGATACAGTCTTGTACGTCATATTTTCCAATACAGAAATCCCACCGTCATATGCGGTACCTGCTGTCAAGCCTTCTGTCAGATTCAGCTCTACAAGCCTTAAGTTTGCTGAGCTTTCACTTTCGGAGCCTGTTTCACCTTCTGAACCTGTTCCGGTTTCGCTTTCAGAGCCTGTTCCTGTTCCGCTTTCAGATCCTGTTTCCGAGCCACTTTCAGACCCTGTTTCCGAGCCACTTTCAGACCCCGTTTCCGAGCCACTTTCAGACCCCGTTTCCGAACCGTCTGAACTCTCTATTGCCCTATACTCTTTAACAGTAAGTGTGGCAATTTTGGACTCTCCGGAGTCGCTAGAAGGTGAATCGGCATTTGTAGCTGAACTTATATAAAAAGTATTTCCGGTAAAATAAGTACTGTCATATGTGCCCGTAAAGGCTTTATTTGACAATGCTCCGTCAGCATTGGTCTTTGCTGCATTGCTTGATTTGTGGTAAACCTTCTGATTTACTGTATCACCCAAAATCAGATAACGGGTTCCATTGCTTGATGAAAGAGAAAAACTGATATCAATCTTGTCGGTTTTAGTATCAAGCGGAATTGCAATCACAGAATCTGTCTGAATTGACAATCCTTCCGTTGCCTTCTTCAGCTGCACCTTGCCGGCAACCGAAACAATACCCTTAACGGTATCTCCGGCAGCAATCTTCACAGAATCAGTAAGCCCCGCCGTCGTAAAGTCCCAAGAGGTCTCTCTATACTCGTAACCCTCTTGATCCGGTGACTTAGTCCATTCTCCCTGCGAATAAGTTACATTCGCAGCACTTTCGCTTTCTGCGGCTTCAACCCGCAATGCCCCGAACAGGCTTGACGGCAGCATGCTCAAAACCATGGCCGCTGTCAAAACGAGCGCAGGAATCTTCCTTCTCACTCTTTTAGTCATGTCGTCCTCCCGTTTCTTTTAAAACGCTTAAGCAAAAATATTACTATTTCTGTAAGCGCTTACATCTCCTACGTTGTATATGTTAACATTTAAACGTGCCTTTAGCAAACTCCTTTTGTGCATTTTTGACATTTTTGTTTATTGTGTACAATTTTGTTTGGTCGTTTTGTGCACAAATTCCGTGTTGTATTTTTGTTAATCGTTATATTGCATATGTAATCGTTTCCACGAAATCAACCTATTTTGCTTCCATAGCACAATGCAATCCGACAGATTTTGTGAGTATACAAAAAGAACCCCCAAAATTGGGAGTTCTCCGTAATCTTTATACTTATAAAACTTTTGAAAGAAAATCCTTCAGTCT
>CAZCPW010000004.1:0-20509 GCA_964499925.1 uncultured Lachnospiraceae bacterium | reverse complement strand
AAAGAAGATAGCCCTTCCCGTTGAAAAGCTTGCCGAGGTAAGCGAAGGTTATTATTTGGATCACAGTTCCGAGGATGACCGGTCTGAAATGGTAAATGTTTGCAAGCAGTTTTCCTCCAATACCAATGAGGTCGGAGACCTTGCACGTTCATATATTTCCATGATTGAGGATATTGACAAATATATCGAAAATCTTAAAAACGTTACCAAGGAAAAAGAACGCATCAATGCCGAGCTTTCACTTGCGTCGGACATTCAGGCCCACATGCTTCCGTGTATTTTTCCGCCTTTCCCGGAACATAAAGAATTCGACATTTTTGCAACGATGACTCCTGCAAAGGAGGTCGGAGGAGACTTCTACGATTACTACATGCTCGGTGAAGACAAGCTTGCCTTAGTCGTTGCCGATGTATCCGGCAAGGGCATTCCCGCGGCTCTTTTCATGGTAATCACGAAGAGTCTAATTAAGAATCATGTTCAGTCGGGCTTAAATCCTGCAGAGGCATTCGGCAAAGTAAATAATCTCTTATGTGAAGGCAATGATGCCGACCTATTTGTTTCAGCATGGCTTGGCGTTATAGATTTGAAAACGGGTGTTCTTAATTACACAAGTGCGGGACATAATCCTCCGCTTCTAAAAAGGGGAGATAAGACTTTTGAATTCCTAAGATGCACACCGGAACTTGTACTTGCAGGCATTGAGGGGACAGTTTACAGCCAGCATGAAGTGAAGCTCGATGAAGGGGACGGACTCTTTCTTTATACAGACGGAGTTACCGAGGCTACGGATATTCAAAAAGAATTATACGGGGAAGACAGGCTGCTTAACTACTTAAATCAGCACATTAAAGATGATGTCGTCGGAAAGATAAGAGGCTTGAAATCCGATATCGATTCTTTTGTGGGTGAGGCACCTCAGTTTGACGATATTACAATGCTTTCTTTTGAATTGAAAAATTACAGGTAAAATTTTTGCTTTGGGTGTTAAAATTCCTTTGACCCCCAAAGCATTTTCATTTATAATAACAACAGTTATCAATGAATGGAGAAAGATATGCCGAGAAAAGAAACTATTACTAAACAGGAAATTCGTGAGGCTGCCTTCAAACTTGCAAGACAGTCGGGGATGGAATCCGTTACAGCCAGAAAGCTTGCGGAATTTATAGGATGTTCCACTCAGCCGATTTTCAGGAATTACAAGAATATGGAAGAATGTCTTGACGAAGTGTATGAAGATACACTTGCTTTCTTTGACGAATTTACGAAAAACTGCAGTCTCAAATCCGTTCTTCCTTTTGTGACTTTGGGAATTTCCTATATTTCTTTTTCACAACAGGAAACCAATCTTTTCAGGTTTCTTTTTATGACAAAGAATACGCATGGAATGAACCTCTACAGCTTATTGAATTCGCGTACGAATGCCGTCATCAAAGAGATGAATGCATGTAAGGAAAGCGGTGGAAGAAATCCTGAGGAAATTTTTATGAAGATGTGGATGCTGATTCACGGAGCCGCATGTATGAGCGTTACGGGTGATTACGATTTGACTCTTGAAGAAACCAAGCATCAGCTTGAGGATGCCTACAGGGCATTTGTCAGGTAAATTTTGACGAACATCGGAGCATTTAATGGACAATTCCTTTGATATTCTTTCTAAGATTAATGAAAATTTCTCACATCTTTCAAAAGGGCAGAAGAGGCTCGCATCATTCGTAATAGATCATTATGAGTCGTGCGTCTTCATGACGGCTTCAAAGCTTGCCGAAGCGGTCGGAGTCAGCGAATCGACGGTTGTGAGATTTGCGGCAAATGTCGGATATTCCGGTTTCCCCGAATTCATGAAGGCTTTGGAAAGCTACTATAAAGCACGTGTAAGCTCGGTTTCCATGATTGATGCAAAATACGGACATTCTTCTCAATCGGATGTATTGAATACCGTACTTCGTTCGGACATGGAAAAGCTTCAGGATACCTTGTCGAATCTTGATGCCGAAGCCTTTGAACTTGCGGTTAATATTATTCTTGAAGCAAAAAAAATTTATGTGGTGGGACTTCGCTCCTGCGAACCACTTGCGGAATTCCTGCATTTTTATTTATCCATGATTCGCACCGACGTGGTGCTTTTGAAGACCACCAGCACGAGCGAACTTTTTGAACAGATGCTTCATATAGATGACAAGGACTGCATCATCGGAATCAGCTTTCCGAGATATTCGATGCGTACGCTTAAAGCCCTTGAATTTGCAAATGACAGGAATGCCAAGGTTATAACACTTACGGATTCCGTTCATTCTCCTTTGAATCTGTATTCTTCGTGTAATCTGCTTGCAAGAAGCGACATGGTTTCGATAGTCGATTCCTTAGTGGCTCCGCTTAGTGTTATAAACGCACTGGTGGTTGCACTTTGCTTAAAGAGACCGAACGAAGTCAGGGACAATCTTGAAAACCTTGAAAAAGCCTGGAACAATTATCAGGTATATTTAAACGATGAAATTAACTTCATTAACGATCAGCCGATTTTAAATTATCCGCTTAAAAAAGAGGATGCAGATGATTAGAGATGTCATAGTGATAGGAGGCGGTGCCGCAGGGCTTATGGCCTGCGTGAGTGCTTCCGAACATTATTCCGATATAGTATTGTTTGAAAAGAATGAAAAGCTCGGAAAGAAGATATATATCACGGGGAAGGGACGCTGCAATGTTACCAATTATGCTCCAGGTGATGTGATATTTAAGAACATAAACCGCAATTCAAAGTTTATGTACAGTGCTTTGAATGATTTTAACAATACCGATGTCTTTTCTTTTTTTAATAATAACGGGTGCCCTCTTAAAGTCGAAAGAGGAGAACGGGTCTTTCCGGTATCGGACCATGCTTCGGACGTGATAAGAACTTTGTCAGATTACATTAAAAAGAAAAAAGTTGAAGTAAGACTCAATACGGAAGTAAAGTCTCTTATTATCGAAGATGATTGCTGTACAGGTGTTATTTTAAAAAACGGCGAGAAGGTTTACGGGGGAAAGGTTATTGTCTGTACGGGCGGTCTTTCTTATCCGTCAACGGGTTCTACCGGCGACGGATATAGTTTTGCTCGCAGCGCCGGATTAGCCGTTGCCGAACTTTCACCTTCCCTGGTGCCTATTGAGGTTAAAGAAACTTTTATAAAAGAACTTCAGGGTTTGTCTCTAAAGAATGTGCGTCTTACACTTTTTAAAGGTAAAAAGAAACTTTTTTCCGATATCGGTGAAATGCTTTTTGCTCATTTCGGAATAACCGGCCCGCTTTCTTTATCCGCAAGTGCTTTTGTCGATACTTCGTCGCTTGAAGACTTGAAAATCGAGATTGATTTAAAACCGGGACTTGATGAGGAAACGCTTGATAAGCGTTTATTAAAAGATTTCGAGGAGTGTAAAAATAAAAACTTCAAGAATTCTCTTGATAAACTTCTTCCGAAATCCTTGATTCCGGTAATCGTTGAACTTTCGGAAATCAATTCCGAAAAACAGGTAAACGAAATCACCAAGGAAGAGCGAATGAATCTTTTGAGGGTTTTAAAGCATTTTTCTTTATCCCCGGTAGGTTTAAGACCTTTTGCGGAAGCAATTGTCACAAAGGGCGGAGTCAGCGTTAAAGAAATCAATCCTTCGACCATGGAATCAAAAAAAGTTAAGAATCTTTACTTTGCGGGTGAAGTTCTTGACGTGGATGCAATGACCGGAGGGTTTAATTTACAGATTGCCTGGTCCACGGGACATTTGGCCGGGCAAGGAAACGAGAGGTAATATGAGTTATCAGATAGCAATTGACGGACCTGCCGGTGCGGGAAAAAGCACCATCGCAAAAATGGTAGCCGCCAAACTTAAATTTATATATGTGGATACGGGCGCGATGTACAGAGCTTTGGCGCTTTTTTGCCTGAATGAAAATATTGATATTAAAGCCGAAGATAAGGTTACAGACCTTTGCAAAAAAGCAGATATAAAGCTTTCCTATGAGGATAATGAACAGGTAATCCTGCTAAACGGGACTAATGTCAATAAAGAAATCCGTACTCCCAAGGTGGGTGATACTGCTTCAGTGATTTCCGCTTACAAAGAGGTTAGAAAGAAACTTGTGTCGCTTCAGCAGGAAATCGCCGAAAATTCAAACGTCATCATGGACGGACGCGATATTGCTTCAAAAGTCCTCCCGAATGCAAATCTGAAAGTCTATCTGGATGCGGATGTACATGTCAGAGCAGTGAGAAGAGTTTTAGAGCTTAAAGAAAAAGGAATGGATGAGTCTTTGGAAGAAATCGAAGCTCAGATGAGAGACAGAGATTACAGGGACATGCACAGAGAAAATTCTCCCCTGGTCTGTGTTGAAGATGCCAAAAGGATAGATTCTTCAAACATGACGCAGGAAGAAGTTACGGAAGAGATTATTAAACTTTTTAAAGAGGCTATAAATGAGTGAAGTAGTTCTTTGTGAGCATGCGGGGTTTTGCTTCGGAGCCAATCGAGGCGTCGACGAAATAGAGAAGTCCTTAAGTGAATCCGATAAGCCTATCTATACTTACGGTCCTATTTTGAATAATGCGACTCTTGTCGAAAATTATGAAAAAAGAGGAGTGAAGGTTATTTCGGATGTCTCGGACCTTAAAGACTGTGCCCCCGGAAAGATTATCATAAGATGTCACGGAGTTCCGCGTGCTACGTACGAAGCCTTGCTGGCTACCGGTTTTGAAGTTTACGACGCCACCTGTCCTTTTGTTAAAAGGATACACAGAATCGTCGAAAAGCAAAGCGGTTTAGGAGACAAGATCGTGGTGGTCGGTAATCCCAAGCACCCGGAAGTAATCGGAATTGTGGGTTGGTCCTCAAGCGGAGCAACAGTCATCGAGACCAAGGACGATATTTCGAAAATTTCCAAGAATAGCAATGCAAATATATGCGTTGTTGCGCAAACAACCTTTAATCGTATTAAATTTGAAGAATTAGTTGAAATCATAAAGAAAAACAGTTACAATGTTAACGTTATGAATACAATTTGCGACGCTACTAGCGTCAGGCAGTCCGAGGCCTTTGATTTATCAAAGAAGGCTGAAGTAATGATAGTCATTGGGGATAAGCAAAGTTCCAACAGTCGTAAACTGTTTGAAATATGCGAGGCAAATTGTAAGAATACATACTTTATACAAAGCCTTTCGGATATTAAGGGGAAGCTTCCCAAGGTATCGGGGCTTGTAGGTATTACAGCCGGGGCTTCTACCCCGAAATATATTATTGAGGAGGTTCAAAACTATGTCAGAAATGACTTTTGAACAGATGCTTGATGCATCATTTAAAACAATACATACGGGAGAGGTTGTAGAAGGTACTGTAATCGATGTAAAGCCTAACGAGATTATTCTTAACATCGGCTATAAGGCTGATGGTGTACTTACAAAGAACGAATATTCAAATGACCCTAACGTAGATTTGTTGACTGCCGTTAAGGTCGGCGATACCCTTGAGACAAAGGTTATCAAGGTAAATGACGGTGACGGACAGGTCCTTTTATCCTATAAGAGACTTGCTCTTGACAGAGGCTCAAAGAAGCTTGAGGAAGCATTTGAGACACAGGAAATCTTAAAGGCAAAGGTTTCACAGGCACTCGAAGGAGGTATTTGCGTTGTTCTTGATGAAGTAAGAATCTTCATTCCCGCAAGCCTTGTTTCGGACACCTATGAAAAGGACCTTACAAAGTATACAGGACAGGAAATCGAATTTGTAATCCGCGAATACAATCCCAAGCGTCGTCGTATCATCGGCGACAGAAAGGCAGTTCTTCTTTCAAGAAAGCAGGTTGCTCTTGAGAAGCTTCTTTCTACCATCAAGGAAGGCGATGTTGTTGACGGCGTAGTAAAGAATGTTACCGACTTCGGTCTCTTCGTTGATTTGGGCGGAGTTGACGGCCTTCTTCATGTATCCGAGATGGGATGGGGAAGAGTTGAAAATCCCAAGAAGAACTACAAGCCCGGAGATGAGATTAAGGTATTGGTAAAGGAAATCTCCGAAAAGAAGATTGCACTCAGCCTTAAATTTGACGATACCAATCCTTGGATCGGTGCGGAGAATAAGTATGCCGTTGGAAACGTTGTTACCGGTAAGGTAATCAGAATGGCAGACTTCGGTGCTTTCGTAGAGTTAGAGCCCGGTATTGATGCTCTTATGCATGTATCACAGATTTCCAAGAATCACATCGAGAAGCCTTCGGATGTATTAAAGGTAGGAGATGAAGTAACCGCTAAGGTTATTGATTTCAATCCCGATGACAAGAAGATCGGAATTTCAATCAGAGCTATGCAGGCTCCCGAAGAAGCTGCTCATGAAGCAGAGGATGCCGATGTAGTAAGCGTTGATATCGATGCTGCTATTAAAGATTCCGAAAACGCCGATTAACTGAGTGTTTATTTATCAAAGATACCATAAAAGGGTAGTCATTAAGACTACCCTTTTGTTGACTTTGGAGGGGAATATGGCATACGATTACGAGTATTTCATTAAGGCAATTTACAATCTGACGACCATCGATCTTGGCTCCTATAAAGAGAAGCAGATGAAGCGAAGAATCGATACGCTTATAGAAAAGCACAAAATTGTCGGCTATGACAATTATGTGAATTTCCTTAAGAGCAACAAAGAAGCTTATGAAGAATTTGTAAGCTACCTGACCATCAATGTTTCCGAGTTTTACAGAAATCCCGATCAGTGGGAACTTTTGGATAAAGAAATTATTCCGGAACTCATATCCAAATTCGGTAAAAATCTTAAGATTTGGAGTGCCGCATGCTCAACGGGTGATGAACCTTACAGCCTTGTAATGGCTCTTTCAAAGCATGTTCCGTTAAATCAGATAAAAATCTATGCTACCGATTTGGATGTTCAGATTTTGGAAAAAGCAAAGCTCGGACTTTACAATGCAAAGAGCATAGCAAATGTACCTGCGGAATTTAAAAAGAAATATTTTACCGAAATCGGCGGTTCATACAAGATTTCCGATGAAATAAAATCACGTGTTGAATTTAGAAAGCACAATCTTTTGAAGGATTCATATCCGATCAATTACAATCTGATTGTTTGCAGAAACGTCCTGATTTATTTTACGGAAGAGGCAAAGGTCGAAGTCTTCAAAAAGTTTTATACAAGCCTTGCAAACAAGGGCGTTCTTTTTATAGGAAGTACGGAACAGATCATCAATTACAAAGAAATCGGATATACCAGGAAAAATTCTTTTTATTACGAAAAGCCTTAATAAAAAAACCTTAATAAAAAAGGAACCCACAATGAAGGGTTCCTTTTTGAATGAAGTTAACATATATGATTCAATACATGCGAAACATATTTTGAAAACAATTCTCTGTCCGTGCGTCTTTCATCGGTGAGTTCGAAATACAAATCATTTGAGTCGTAAGAAGTCTTAAAGAAAGGCTCTATCAAAGTATTCCATTCGGGTAAGAATTTTCCTGTTTTCCTCGTGTAGCAGTCTGACTTTGTGGCCTGACGCCTGAAATCCTTGTCCACGAAGGCGGAAACGGATTTATGAAGAGCTATATCCTCGGCGGGAAGGTAGTAATAATCCTTGTAGTTTGCATAGAAGAATTTAAGCTCGCCTTCAAAAAGCGGAACGCGTAAGGTTCCTTCCGTATCCGATGCGGAGAAATAAATGTTTCCGGAAAAATATGTAATCGGAACACTCAGTTTACAAGGCAAATCAAACTTCATAATTACCTCGGAGCTTTCACTGCCCGATTCGGTCTTATAGTAATTTGCATATACCTTGGTAGCCTTTAGAGTTTCCGTAAACATATCGGAATAGGCAAGAATCGGTAAAATTTCAAGCATGCCCTTTATATCATCGAAGTTGTGCAGTAAAAGGAGCTTTTTAAGTTCTTTATCCTTGCTTGATACGTATTTGTGGTAGATACCGATTAAGTCGCCGCCGGTATATTTATCTTCCCTGTCAATGTTCAAAAACTTCTCAACGGTCTTTTGCTTGCAGTTTTCAAGCTTTAAAAAATTCTTGTAAGGGAAAATCCTCTTATAAATATCAAGTCCCGTAAAATCATCAAAAGAATAGGGGAGATTGTACTCACCGCATTTTCCCAGTATATACGGGATGTCGAAATTGTTTCCGTTAAAATGAATCAGGGTTTTAAAGGACTTTGCAAAATAAAAGAATTCATTTAAGATTTCTTCTTCATCACAGTATTCATCGGCAAAGAACTGTTTGGTTCGAAAACCGTTATCGTAGTAGACGCAGCCTATCAGGTAGAGCTTAGAAGTCTTATACGAAAACCCTGTTGTTTCGATGTCTATAAAAAGAATATCTTCAAGCGGAGCTATTTTTTCCAAGGGATATTCAAGGCTTATCTTGTCAAGAATTGCATCAATAATCTGCATAGAGACCTCCTTTACATGCATTTATTCTAACATCCGACAATATTTACGGCAACAAAAGTTTATAAATGACTGCCCGGATATTTTTGACACTAAAGAGTAATTATTGTATATTTATGTGTGGAGAAAATACATTTTTGAGAAGGTTGGTTACATATGGCTAAACTTACGTTTAATGGTGGGGTTCACCCTTATGACGGCAAGGACATGTCTAAGGATTTTCCTATTAAGGATATAAGTCCCGTTTCGGATTTAGTATATCCTTTATCACAACATATCGGCGCACCGGCGACCCCGGTCGTAAAAAAGGGCGATCGTGTCTTGAGAGGACAGATGATTGCCTGTGCAAGTTCTTTTGTATCATCCCCGATTTATTCCTCAGTTTCAGGTACTGTAGTTGATATTGCAGAAAGAAGAGTAGCTACCGGCGGAAGCTCTGTGTCCATTATCATAAAGAACGATGAACTTTATGAGGATGCAGAAGGCTTTTCTGTGAAACCCTTGGAAGAAATGACCGGTGATGAAATCATCAATCGTGTTAAAGAAGCCGGAATTGTCGGAATGGGCGGTGCCGGATTTCCGACGCATGTCAAAATGTCGGTTAAGGATCCCGCAAAGATTGACTATGTAATCGTTAACGGTGCGGAGTGTGAGCCCTATCTTACAAGCGATTACAGACGAATGATTGAGGAACCCGAGAATCTTTTGGCCGGTTTGAAGGTTTATCTTAAACTTTTTCCTTATTCACTTGGTATCATCGCAATCGAGGACAATAAACCCGACTGCATAAAGGTATATAAAGCACTTACCAAAGAAGAGCCCCGTATTACTGTCAAGGCTCTTAAGACAAAGTACCCGCAAGGCTCCGAACGTCATCTTATCTATGCCTGCACGGGAAGAGAGCTTAATTCAAAGCTTTTACCGGCATCTATCGGCTGTATCGTCAACAATGTCGATACCGTTCTTTCTGTAAGAAGGGCAGTTTTTGACGGTTTGCCTTTGCTTTACAGAATCGTAACCGTTACGGGGAATGCGGTTAAGAACCCGCGTAATTTCAGAGTGCCGATCGGAACGCTTTATTCGGATCTTTTAAACGAGGCCGGCGGTTTTAAATGCGAGCCTGCAAAGATTATTTCGGGCGGTCCTATGATGGGATTTTGCCTGTTTGACCTTGATGTTCCGGTTACAAAAACAGGCTCGGCACTTTTGTGTCTTGCATCTGATGATATTGAGAAAATGGAGCCCTCGGCCTGCATCAATTGCGGAAAATGCGTTCAGGTTTGTCCGAGCAGACTGATTCCGAAGGAATTGTCTGACCATGCGGCTCATTTCAATTCCGAAGAATTTTTAAAAGGACACGGACTTGAATGCGTCGAGTGCGGATGCTGCAGCTACATTTGCCCCGCCAAGAGGCCGCTTTGTCAGAACATTAAATCAATGCGTAAGATAGAACTTTCAAAAAAGAAAAAGTAGGAGGATTGCCAATGGATAAATTATTAAATGTATCGTCAAATCCTCATGTAAGAAGCAAGGTTACGACAGAGAGCATCATGTTTTGCGTAATCATTGCATTGCTCCCTACAACGGGATACGGAATTTTCAGATTCGGTTTGAAGGCGCTTTTGCTGATTGTTATTTCAGTTGCCTCCGCATGTATATTTGAGTGGCTGTTTTGCCTTATTACAAAGAAAAAATCCACGGTTTCGGATCTTTCCGCAGTGGTCACCGGTTTACTGCTTGCATTAAACCTTCCTTCCACGGTTCCTTTCTGGATTCCGATTATAGGCGCTTTTTTCGCAATCGTTGTTGCAAAGATGCTGTTTGGCGGCTTAGGTCAGAATTTCATGAATCCGGCTCTTGCGGCAAGATGCTTCTTGCTTATTTCATTTCCGCAGTTGATGACGGATTTTACGGTTGACGGCGTTTCCGAGGCTACTCCTCTGGCCATGTTAAAGAACGGAGAGAGTGTCGACATTGTTTCCATGGCTACAGGAAATATTCCCGGAACCATCGGTGAAGTAAGCACGATTTGCATTTTGATCGGTGCCATTATTCTGTTGTTCTTTAATGTTATCGATTTAATAATTCCCGGTACTTATATTATTGTTTTTTCTTTATGCATTGCAATGTTTGGCGGACACGGCTTTGACTATTCGTTTATTTCGGCTCACCTGTCAGGCGGTGGTTTAATGCTCGGTGCGTTCTTTATGGCGACGGATTACACTACCCGCCCGATTACGAAAGGAGGGCAGTTTGTATACGGAATTATTCTCGGCGTGATTACTGCGGTTTTCAGAGTTTTCGGTGCATCTGCCGAAGGCGTTTCCTATGCAATAATATTGTCTAACCTTTTAGTGCCTTTGATTGATAAGATTGTTAAACCGAGATACTTTGGGAAAGGAGCGACTGCCACAAATGAGTGATGAAAATGTTAAGCTTGATGCTTCAAAAGAACTTCCCAAGGAAAAAGAAAAAGTAAGTCATGCGGAAATTACGGAGCTATTGAAAAATACCCTTATAATGGTTGTCATTGCCGTTTTGGCGGGCGGTATCCTCGGCTTTGTCTATGAACTTACAAAAGAGCCGATTGCTTTGATGCAGGCTAAAGAAATTAAAGAAGCCAACCAAAAAGTATTCATGCTTGCGGACAGTTTTTCGGATTCCGTTTTTGCGGAACATCCCGTAAGTGCGACAGTGACCGAAAAATATCCGGAAGTTGATATTAATGATTGTATTGAAGCATACGATGTTTCAGGTGACCTTTTAGGATATGTAATCGAAGTAACTACCCATGAAGGATACGGCGGAGATATAACATTCAGAATGGGTGTTGACATTACCGGTACTTTAAATGCCATATCGATTACGGATATTTCCGAAACCGCAGGACTCGGTATGAGAGCGGAAGAGGTTCTTGTGCCGCAGTTTTCAAACAGAAACGAAACCTTTTTTGAAGTTACCAAATCCGGTGCTGCTTACGACAATCAGATCGATGCGATTTCCAGTGCCACTATTACTTCGACGGCAATTACGGACGGCGTCAATGCCGGTCTTGAATATTACAGAGATTGTCTGATGGGAGGTGAAGCAAGTGAATCATGAAGTTGAACCCAGAGAATCTCTTATAACCGAACTTTCCGAGAGACTTTATAACGGTGTCATCAAGGAAAATCCTACCTTTGTATTGCTTCTCGGCATGTGCCCGACGCTTGCGGTCACGACCTCCGCAATAAACGGACTCGGTATGGGCGTTACCACAATGGTGGTTTTAGCACTCAGCAATATGTTTATTTCTCTTTTAAGAAAGGTTATTCCGAACAAGATTCGTATCCCTGCCTTCATAGTAATAATTGCGTCTTTTGTAACTATTGTTGAGCTTTTGCTTAATGCCTATATTCCTTCTTTGTACAGTGCACTCGGACTTTATATTCCGTTAATCGTAGTTAACTGTATAATTCTTGGACGTGCCGAGGCTTACGCTTATTCTCATAATGCACTTTTATCCTTGTTTGACGGTCTCGGAATGGGAATGGGATTTACATTTGCTCTGACTCTTATCGGTTCCGTACGTGAGATTTTAGGTGCGGGCAAGATTTTTAATGTAACTATCATGCCTAACAGTTACGTACCCATCAATATCTTTATAATGGCTCCCGGTGCTTTCTTTGTACTTGCATCCATTACGGCCATTCAGAATAAGATAAAGGAAATCGGGACAAAAAAGGGTAAGGATATGTCCAAGATTCAATCGGGTTGCGGCGGAAACTGCGCCGAATGCAATCTTGAGTCCGAGCACGTCAAAGATACCAAGAAGGCTGTCAAAGAAGCGGTAAAGTCAGATGACGTATCGGATATTAAGCCCGCTATGAAGAATAAAGAAATCAAAGTTAAAGAACCTTTTGAAGACAGTGTTGTTAAAGCAAATGAACCGGTAAACGAAGTTAAAACTGTCACTGCAGACGAAGCTTTGAAAGATATTCCTCCGACAGAAGAGACGGTTGTTAATGCAAAGTCAGAAATCAATTCGGAAAGTGTCAGCTCATCCGATGACGGAGCAGTTACCGTTAATGAAACACATGTCAATACGGATTCAAGCGGAGAACTTGAACTCATAGATCTTTCAAATTTAAAATCTGCAATTAAGAGTACCAACACCGTACTCAGAAAGCCTGTTCATAAAAAATCTTCCCTGAAGAAAGCGGAAGAAATGTTAAAGCAGGCGGAAGAAAAATCCAAGGAGGAAGAGAAGAATGACTAAAAGCCTTATTCTGCTGGCATTAAGCTCTGCGCTTATCAATAATGTCGTATTAAGTCAGTTTCTCGGACTTTGTCCGTTCCTCGGAGTTTCAAAGAAGGTAAAGACGGCTCTCGGCATGGGAACCTCCGTAATCTTCGTAATAACGCTTTCAAGTATTGTAACGGGTGTTATTTACGAGCAGCTTCTTGTCAGGTTTGATCTGACATATCTTAAGACGATAGTTTTCATCCTCGTAATCGCCGCACTTGTACAGTTCGTTGAAATGTTTTTAAAGAAATTCATGCCTTCGCTTTATAAAGCACTCGGAGTTTACCTGCCTCTTATTACCACCAACTGTGCCGTGCTGGGTATCGCAATTACAAACGTTCAAAAAGAATATTCACTTCTTGAAGGTACGGTAAACGGCTTTGCTACCAGTGTCGGATTTACAATATCAATTGTTATTCTTGCCGGTATACGTGAAAAGATGCAGTATAACGATATTCCGAAAGCCTTTAGGGGAATGCCGATTGTCCTTGTTTCCGCAGGACTTATGGCAATCGCCTTTTGCGGCTTCTCCGGTCTTTTATAGGAGGAAGTCAGATGAATTATTCAAGTATTGTAACTGCATTGATATTGATGCTTTGTCTCGGAGCTTTTGTCGGTTTGTTTTTGGGCGTTGCGGCAATTATATTTAAAGTCAAGGTAAATGAAAAAGAAGAAAAGATTCTTGAAGCTTTACCCGGAAACAATTGCGGCGGCTGCGGTTATCCCGGATGTCAGGGACTTGCAAATGCCATCGCAAACGGTAAGGCTCCCGCCAACCAATGTCCTGTCGGAGGTGAAGAAACCGGAAAGAAGATTGCCAAAATTTTAGGAACTTCCGTTGCCGAGAAGAAGAGAATGGTTGCCTTCGTAGCTTGCAAGGCTCATTGTGAGGATATTGCCATTGATTATAATTATTACGGAGTGGAAGACTGCAGGATGCTTGGCTTTGTTCCAAACGGCGGTCCGAAGTCCTGTAATGAAGGATGTTTGGGATTTGGGACCTGCGTAAAGGCCTGTCCTTTTAACGCAATTGAAGTTATTGACGGGGTTGCAAAGGTTGACAGAGAAAAATGTAAGGCTTGCGGAAGATGCGTCGAGGCTTGTCCGAAGAAGCTGATTTCATTAATACCTTATGATGCAAAATATGCAGTACCCTGTTCAAACAAGCAGAAAGGTGCCGTTACGACCAAGCAATGCAAGGTCGGTTGTATCGGTTGTACGCTTTGTGCAAAGAATTGTCCGAATGATGCGGTTACAATCGAAAGCTTCAATGCGACAATTGATTACGACAAGTGTGAAAACTGCGGAATCTGTGCCGAAAAATGCCCGAGAAAAACTATTGAGTCTCAATATTAAATTGGTATGCATTTAGATAATTTTGACGATAACGATAAAAATAAATCTTATACAATGGCAACGGTTATTGCGGTCTTGATGATTGTAACAATTGTTGCTTTTGTTGTGCTTTTTAATGCATCGAAGATCAAACGTCTCATAGGAAACGATGAAAGCAAATCAGCAGAAAGCGTTGCCGAAACTGCGGAATCGGTTGATGAAGAAGAGTTTTCCTATGAATCTTCGGGTCTTACAGTCTCGGATCTTGATTTCTATGAGATGTACAAAGAAACCGAGGATAGTACTGTCACGGAGGAATCCATTGACAGTCCCGAATTAAAAACTGAGGAAGAAGTCAACGAAACCAATGACGGTAAACATGTAAGCGTTACAAATAAAGACGGTAAAATCGAATGGGTTTCTATCAGTCCGAACCTTAAAAAGAACGATTATGATTTCACCAATTTATATAATTCAAATGGGAAGCTTAAATATTTTGAGGGCGATACCAAAGTAAGTACTTTCGGCGTGGATATTTCCAAGGAACAGGACTATGTCGATTTCAACAAGCTAAAGAAAGCCGGCTGTGAGTTTGTGATGCTTCGTGTCGGCACAAGAGGTTATCAAAGCGGACAGATTAATATTGACGATTACTTTCTTGACAATCTTAAACGTGCTACGGATGCCGGTTTGGAAGTAGGAGTTTATTTTGTTTCAAATGCTGTATCCGAAGCGGAAGCCATAGAAGAAGCACAGTTTGTAATCGATAATGTGGGAGAGTACAAGCTTACCTATCCGGTTGGCTTTTTAATGGAGTATCCGGAAAACGATACTTCGAGAATTGATAAGCTTACCAAGAGCGAGAAGACAATGATAACACGTGCTTTTTTAAAAAAGACAGCCGAAGCCGGCTTTAAACCGATAGTATACGGCACAAAGGAATGGTTCTTAAAGGAAGTTGATTTGGTAAAGTTAATCGGTGATTTTGATATGTGGCTTTGCGAGACTGAACTTTCAACTCCGGATTATCCTTACAAATACTCTATGTGGCAATACAATTCGACAGGTTCAATTGACGGAATATCGGGAGATGTTTCTTTTGACATTTGTTTTCTTGACTACACATTAAAGTAAAGCAAATTTATCTTGTCGGATATTTTTACCTTACTGTAGATTTCCGCATACTCTTTGTTTGAAATTTTATCAATATAATTTTGAAAAAAGTTCTTTTGGCAGCCGTTTCTTTTTAAGATATCGGCTGCTTTATTGTATGCGATGGCGGCTTCAAACTCATTTTCGTAAGTTCCGACTATGTAGTTTGATCGTACATGAATGGTTGTTTTATATTGGGGTTTTAAATTATTGCCGATACGGCTTACTCCGTAATAATTATTGATAATCTTGATGTTTTCACGTCTGAAATCGAGAGAATCCGAATTTACGAAAAGAAAATCCCTGCCTTCGACCGCAAAGCTTTTAATTCCGAAACGTTCTTTTACGGAAATCTGATTACCGTAATCGGCCACGAAATAATGGTTTCCGCGACACATAATCTTATGCTGGGAAAAATAAAACAAATCATCCATATCGAATTTAAGTTCTTCAAAGGGAGAATAGAAATAGCTGAAGTAGTGTTTATGCATATATATGGGATTTGAAAAATAAAGTTTATTGTCTCGAAGATTTATAAGAGTTACATACTTTTCATATTTAATTGGATAGTTAATGTCGTAATTCAAGCATGAAAAGCACCTGTTATTTAATATTTCGCTTGCCAAAGCATAGGTTGCAGCCGCTTGAATTTCATTTTCATAGCTTCCGAGACTAATGTGCTTGCCGTTTACGGTAATGGAAGCCCTGAAATTTAATTCACCGTTTTTCTTTTTATCAACATACACACCCGGTAACATAACATCCTCCGTGAAATAGCTTAACACAGTTTTTTGCTTTATTCTATTGAACTAAGTTTATTTTTAAGGTAAAGTATTAGCGACGTTTTTTCGATAAAAAGGAGCCGATTATGTATTATACAAGTACACGTAATGATGCAATTAAGCTTACCGCTTCCGAAGCAATTCTCAAAGGACTTTCGGATGACGGAGGTTTATTCGTTCCAAGTGAATTTCCGAAGCTTTCAAAATCGTTAAAGGAAATCAGCGAGCTTGATTATAAAGAAACCGCTTATCTTGTAATGAAGGATTTCTTAAGCGACTTTACAAAAGAAGAGCTTATGGACTGCATTAACAAGGCTTATGACGAAAAGTTTGACACACCCGAGATTGCTCCTTTGGCAGAAGCCGAAGGCACATATTATCTGGAGCTTTTTCACGGAAAGACCATAGCTTTCAAGGATATGGCACTTTCCATTTTGCCGCATTTACTTCTTACGGCAGCGAAAAAGAACAATTCGGATAAAGAAATCGTCATCTTAACCGCAACAAGCGGAGACACGGGTAAGGCTGCACTTGCAGGTTTTGCCGGAGTTAAGGGAACAAGAATCATTGTTTTTTATCCGAAGGGCGGAGTTTCCAAGGTTCAGGAGCTTCAGATGGTTACCCAGAAGGAGTCAAATACCGAGGTAATCGGTGTTAAGGGTAACTTCGACGATTGCCAGTCAAGTGTTAAAGAAATATTTAACGACAAGGCTCTTAAAGAAGAAATGGATAAGGCTGGCTTTCAGTTTTCAAGTGCCAACTCCATCAATATAGGAAGACTTGTTCCTCAGATTGTTTATTATGTATATGCTTACGGAAAGCTCCTTAAGGAAGACCGTATCAAGGAAGGCGAAAAGATCAATATTTGTGTTCCCACGGGTAATTTCGGGAACATTCTTGCCGCTTTCTATGCAAAGAATATGGGACTTCCAGTAAATAAACTAATCTGTGCGTCGAATGACAATAAGGTACTTTTTGATTTCCTTAAGGACGGAGTTTATGACAAGAACCGTGAGTTTATCCTGACCGATTCTCCTTCGATGGATATCTTGATTTCTTCCAACCTTGAAAGACTTATTTATCTGGCAGTCGGTTCCGACGCGGAAAAGACTAAAACTTTGATGGATAGCCTTAAAAAGGATGGTATTTATTCCGTTAAGAATGATTTCTCGCTTATAAAGGATCAGTTTGTCGGTGAGTATGCTACTTGGGAAGAATGCAGCAAAAAGATTCATGATTTGTATTCGGATACCGGCTATGTGATTGATACGCATACCGCCGTTGCCGCTGCATCTTATGACAAATATGTTTCTTCCGCGAAGGATGAGACAAAGACCGTTATCGCTTCCACGGCAAGTCCGTTTAAGTTTACGCAGTCGGTTATGAAGGCAATAGATTCAAAATATGAAAATACTGATGTCTTTGAATTGATTCCGATTCTTTCAAAGACCGCAAACGTTGAAGTGCCGAATGCCATCAAGGAAATCCTTGATGCAAAGGTTGTTCATGACACAGTTTGCGAAATCTCCGAAATGAAGACTTTAGTAAGGAAAAATATGAATTTACAGTGAGGTGTGAAGGATGAGTGTGCTGACTCTTGTACTGCTTATTTGCGGTGTTTATCTCTGTGTGATGGCCGTAAAGATGAAAAATACGGGAACAATTCCGAAGGGACTTATCAGCAGCAAGATTAATCTTGAAAGAGCAAAGGATATTCCCGGATACATTGCTTACATGTATCCGAAGAGCATTCTGCTCGGTGCATTGATGTGTGTATTCAGCGGAATCATTTTGATAAGTGATTTTGTATCCATAAACGCAATTTTGCTTGTGGCAGTGCATCTTCTTTATTGTGCTTCCGTTGTTGTTTATGCCGTTATATCCGTTAAGGCACAAAATAAATATCTGTTTTAGAGGTTAAAATGACTGACGAAGAAATATTAAGGCATGTCGACCATACGCTTTTAAAACCTTTTTCCGTTTGGGAAGATTACAAAAAGCTCTGTGATGAAGCCGTTAAATATAAGACCGCTTCGGTCTGCGTCCCGCCTTGTTTTGTAAAGCACATCAAGGACGAATACGGCGACAGCTTAAAAATCTGCACGGTTATAGGATTCCCTCTCGGATATCAGGCGACCGAAGTAAAGACTTTTGAAGGTAAGCTTGCAATCTCAGACGGCGCCGACGAACTGGACATGGTAATAAATGTTTCGGATGCCAAGGCCGGCAATTTTGAGGCAATCGAAAAAGAAATAAAAGCGTTAAGAGAGGTTGCCTCAGGAAAGATTTTAAAGGTTATCGTCGAAACATGTTATCTTAACGACGATGAAAAAATAAAGCTTTGCAAGTGTGTTACAAATGCGAAAGCCGATTACATCAAGACTTCCACGGGATTTGGAACCGGTGGCGCGACTTTTGACGATGTAAAGCTTTTTAAAGAGCATATCGGCCCCGATGTCAGGATAAAAGCCGCAGGCGGAATCCGTTCAAGAGAAGACATGGAAGAATTTTTGCGTCTCGGTGCCGACAGGCTGGGTACGTCATCGGCAGTATCGATTTTAAGAAATCAGGTTTAAAAAATGGGAAAAGAAGTTTATACACGTATTGAACGCTTGAGAAAGCACATGGCGGAGGTTAATGCCGACTGGTTCTTTTCCACAAGCGACGATTTTCATGCATCCGAATATGTTGCGGATTATTTTAAAGTAAGAGAGTACTATACCGGCTTTACGGGTGAAAATGCATTCCTGCTGTTAAATAAGTCGGAAGCCCTTATGTGGACGGACGGACGTTTCTTTATCCAGGCACCCATTGAGCTTGAAGGCTCGGGCGTTTCACTTATGAAGATGGGAGAGGAAGGCGTTCCAAGCGTATCCGAGTACATACTTAAACACGTCAAAAAGGGCGAAAGCTTCTATGCCGACGGAAGAATGGTTTCGACCACTTACGGAAAAAATCTGGAAGAGGCTTTAAATGCGGTCGGAGCAAAATTTGTATATGACAAGGATTTGGGCGGAGATTGTTTTTTAGACAGGCCCGCACTTCCGTCAAGTAAGCTTGATATTTTAAGTGACGAAATTACAGGCGAAAGCTTTAAAGAGAAGCTTATCAGAGTAAGGGATGCTCTTATAAAAGAAGGTGCAGAGTATAATTTCTTGGGTTCAATCGATGACATCGCCTGGATTACCAATATGAGAGGCCGGGATGTATCCTGCAATCCCGTATTCCTTTCTTATATGCTTATCACTATGGACGAAGCATATATTTTCATGCAGGACAGTGAAGTTTCCAAGGAAGTTAGAGACTATCTTGAAAGCAACAATTGCATTATAAAGGATTATTCGGAAGTAATAGATTTCCTGCTTTCGTATGATTTTAAGGGTAAGGTCTTGTGCGATGAGGGTAGCGTTAACTTTACCTGTTTTAAAGCGCTTGAAAAGAAAGCAACTTTGGTAAAGGCAGTTAATCCTTCAAGGATGATGAAGGCCGTTAAGAACGAAACAGAGATCAAGAGGCTTAAGGAAGCCTATATCGAAGATTCGGTCTGCGTTACGAAGTTTATTTACTGGCTAAAGAAAAATATCGGTAAAACGGAAATTTCCGAACTTTCAGCGGCAAAGTACCTCGATGCTCTCAGAAGTAAGGTACCGGGATTCATGGATCTTTCTTTCCCTACCATAAGCGGCTACAAGACAAACGGAGCCATTGTTCATTACGGAGTCACTAAAGAGTCGAATGCCACGCTTGAGCCCGAAGGAATGCTGTTAGTTGATTCGGGGGGACAGTACGAAAAGGGAACGACGGACGTCACCCGTACTATTAAGCTTGGAAATGTACCGGATAAGGCAAAAGTTTTTTATACAAAGGTTGCTGCATCTATGCTGAACCTTGCCGATGCGAAATTCCTGTATGGCTGCACCGGAAGGAACCTCGATACTATTTCAAGGCTTCCTTTATGGGAGTTGGGATATGACTACAAGCACGGAACCGGACACGGTGTCGGCTACATCTTAAATGTACACGAAGGACCTCAGGCAATTCGCTGGCAGTACAACAAGAAGATTGCCGAGTTCATATTCGAGCCTGGAATGATCACAAGTGACGAGCCGGGCGCTTACTTTGAAGGTGAGTTCGGCATCAGAATCGAGAACATCATTCTTTGCTGCAAGGATAAAGAAAACGAATTCGGAAAGTTTTTGAAGTTCGAGCATCTGACATACGTTCCGTTAGACAGAGAGCTTGTTGACAAGAGCCTGCTTTCCGAAAAAGAAATTTCTTTATACAACTCATACCAGGCTTCGGTCTATGAAAAGCTTAAGGATTTGCTGACGGAAGAAGAAGCAGAGTGGCTTAAGGAAGAAACAAAAGAACTTTAATTCATTGTTATTAAAAAATCCTAAAATTTTCTTCGTAAATAAAAATTTTAATTGTCATACGAATTAAAATAATGTATTATAACGTCGAATGTTTCATCACTTGCTGATGACACAAATATAAAAAAGAAAGAGGTAAAATACATATGGCACTCGATTTA
>CAZCPW010000003.1:0-21020 GCA_964499925.1 uncultured Lachnospiraceae bacterium | reverse complement strand
AGGATATCATGGACGTATTAAAGAAAGTACCGGTTCGTGAGCAGGATCCCAAGGTACGCGCCACGAATTTCGAAGAGGTTTGTTTAGGATACAATAAAGAAGAAGCAACAGAAGAGGCCACCCGTTGCCTTAACTGCAAAAATGCCCAGTGTATCAAGGGATGCCCTGTCAGCATTAATATTCCCGCTTTTATAGAGCAGGTAAAACTTGGAAACCTTGAAAAGGCATATGAAATCATCAGTGAATCATCATCACTTCCCGCAGTATGCGGACGTGTATGCCCTCAGGAAAGCCAATGTGAGGGTAAGTGTATAAGAGGCTTCAAGGGCGAGCCTATTTCCATAGGAAAGCTCGAAAGATTTGTTGCCGATTATGCAAAAGAACAGGGAATTAAGCCTTCGGGAGATGCTAAGAAAAACGGAAAGAAGGTTGCCGTTATAGGTTCCGGTCCTGCCGGACTTACCTGTGCCGGAGACCTTGCAAAGCTCGGCTATGATGTAACAATTTTCGAAGCACTCCACAAGGCAGGCGGTGTACTTGTATACGGTATTCCCGAATTCCGTCTTCCCAAGGAAAGAGTAGTTGCCTGTGAAATCGAAAATGTTAAGTCTTTGGGCGTTAAGATTGAGACAAACGTTGTAGTCGGAAAATCCGTAACCGTAGACGAACTTTTGGAAAAAGAAGGCTTTGATGCCGTATTCATCGGGTCCGGTGCGGGACTTCCCAAATTCATGGGAATTCCCGGTGAAAACGCAAACGGCGTGTTCTCTGCAAATGAATATCTTACAAGAAGCAATCTGATGAAGGCATTCAACGAAGATTCAACCACTCCCATTATGAGAGCAAAGAAGGTTGCGGTCGTAGGCGGCGGTAACGTTGCAATGGATGCGGCAAGAACGGCTTTGCGTTTGGGTGCCGAAGTTCACATTGTTTACAGGCGCAGCGAAGATGAGCTCCCTGCCAGGAAGGAAGAAGTTCATCACGCAAAGGAAGAGGGCATCATTTTCGATTTGCTTACTAACCCCGTTGAAATCATTGCAGACGAAAAGGGTTGGGTTCAGCAGATTAAGTGTATCAGAATGGAACTCGGCGAGCCTGATGAATCGGGACGCAGATCTCCCGTTGAAATACCCGGTTCCGAATTTACCATAGATGTTGACGCAGTCATCATGTCCCTGGGAACAAGCCCGAATCCCCTTATTTCATCGACTACAAAGGGCCTTGAAATCAATAAGCGCAAATGTATTGTTGCCGAGGAAGAGTTCGGTAAGACCTCCAAGGAAGGCGTATTTGCCGGCGGAGATGCCGTAACGGGTGCCGCAACCGTAATTCTTGCCATGGGTGCAGGTAAGGCTGCCGCAAAGGGTATCGACAACTATTTAAACGGCAAATAAACGGAGGCAATTATGGCTTTTTGTCCGAACTGTAAATTTGAATATGTAGACGGAATCGATACCTGTCCCGACTGCGGAGCGACCTTAGTGGATTCTTTGGAGGATATCTCCGATGACGATGAAACCGCGGCAACGGAAGAGCTTTCCGAAGGCGTAATGGAAAGCTTCACAAGCGATGATTTATCGGATGCCGACAAAGAAGAGCTCCTGTCTCAGATTAAAGAAGCTGCCAAGGCTCCCACGTACAAGAGTAAGGCAGAGCAGTATTCCGAGAATAAATCCGGAGCTTCGGTTTTGATCTTTTGCGGGGCAATCGGTCTTTTGGTGCTTATATTAAACGGAGTCGGGGTATTTAATTTTCCTCTCTCGGGGCTTTCTTTAATCCTTGTTGATTCCGTAATGGGAGCCTTGTTCTTAATATTCCTGGTATTCGGAAAAGTTTCTTTTTCCAAGATGAAGGCACTTGAACCCGAAGTCAGAGAAGAGAAGCGTAAGATTGAGGAAGTACTTACCTATATCAGGAAAAAGAAAGATGAAGGATTCTTTGAAACGGGTGATTCGGATGTTGAAAAAGAAACCCTTTACCTTGAACAGTGCGAACGATTGGTCAAAGATATCGAAGAAAACTTTACCGATTTGGAACCGGGTTTTGCCTTCTATGTAGTTGACAGATTTGCCGGTGATATTTTAGATGAAGATTAAGCTTTTATGCGTCGGTAAGGTAAAGGAAAAATATTTTACCGACGCAATAAATGAATATGTTAAAAGGCTTTCAAAATTTACAACTGTCGAAATAGTTGAAGTTCCGGATGAGATGACAAAGGATAAGGCATCGGAAGCCGAAAATTTGACGGTACTTAAAAAAGAAGGTGACAGACTTCTTTCAAAGATAAAAGACAGTGATTACGTAGTTACCCTTGAAATCGAAGGCAAGAAATTATCAAGCATTGGGCTTGCAGAAAAGATTTCGGATATATGTCTTAAGGCTTCGACTATTTGCCTTGTGATAGGCGGATCGTTGGGACTTGATACAAGAGTAAAGCAAAGATCGGATTTTCATTTAAGCTTTTCAGATTTAACCTTCCCGCATCAGCTGATGCGGGTAATTGTGCTTGAACAGCTCTACAGAGCCTTTAAGATTAACAATAACGAGCCGTATCATAAGTAGGAGACAGCCTATGAGAATGTACGATATCATTATGAAGAAAAGAGAGGGACATCCTTTATCCAAAGATGAAATCGAGTATTTCGTAACCGGATATACAAACGGAACAATCCCCGATTATCAGGTTTCCGCTTTAATGATGGCTATTTTCTTTAAGGGCATGAACGAAGAAGAAACCTTAAACCTGACGCTTTCAATGGCTTCAAGCGGAGAAATGCTTGATTTATCGGATATCGACGGAGTTAAGGTTGATAAACATTCGACGGGCGGTGTCGGTGACAAGACAAGTCTTGCCTTACTTCCAATGGTAGCTTCATTGGGGCTTAAGGTAGCAAAAATGAGCGGTCGCGGGCTTGGTCACACGGGCGGAACAATTGACAAACTCGAAAGCTTTCCGGGCTTTTCAACCGACATTTCCATAGATGAATTTAAATCAAACGTAAAAAAAGTCGGCATGTCAATCATGGGACAGACAAAGGATTTGGCTCCCGCAGACAAGAAGCTCTATGCCCTCAGGGATGTGACGGCAACCGTTGACAATATTTCTCTTATTGCAAGCTCGATTATGAGCAAAAAACTTGCAGCCGGTGCGGATGCTATCGTTCTTGACGTAAAGACCGGAAGCGGAGCCTTTATGAAGACTTACGATTCGGCTTTAATGCTTGCCAAGGAAATGGTAAGAATCGGCAACAATGCAGGAAGAAAGACTATCGCCGTTATTTCCGACATGGATGAGCCTTTAGGCTATGCGATAGGAAATGCCATTGAAGTAAAGGAAGCAATCGATACCTTAAACGGAAAGGGCCCCGAGGACTTTACGGAGCTTGTAATGGAACTTGGCACAAGAATGCTTATTGCTGGTAAGGTTACGGAATCGGAAAATGATGCCCGTAAAATGCTTTCCGAGGCAATAACAAGCGGTAAGGCGCTTGATAAACTTGCGGAATTTGTTGCCTGTCAGGGCGGAGATTCATCATACGTATATCATCCCGAGAAATTTGACATTGCAAAAATTGAGATACCTGTATTTGCCAAAGAAGACGGCTTTGTTAAGAGAATAGTCTGCGATGAGGCCGGTATTTCGTCAATGTTACTCGGCGGAGGGCGTGAGAGCAAGGAAAGCGAAATTGATTTAAGCGTTGGAATTATACTCAACAAAAAGACAGGTGATTATGTAAAGAAAGGCGATATTCTCGCAACTGTCTATGCAAATGATGCAGATAAGGGAAAGGCCGCAACGGACAGACTTTTCAATGCTTACGAATTTGCCGAGAATTTTAAATATACAAAACAAATTATTAAAGACATCATTACGGAATAATAAATGGAAAAGAATTTTGAATTTTCTGCGGATGCGCTTCTTTATATATTCGGAAGCCATGACAGGTTTCTTGATAAAATTGAAAAAGAACTCAATGTTTCCATTGTCAATCGAAACGGATATGTAAAAATATCCGGGGAGGAAGGTAATGTAAACAAAGCGGCGGCACTTATGAATACTCTTGTTTCCACCACGTCTACAGACGATAAATTTAACGAACAGACCGTAGATTACGCAATTGAACTTTCAAAGGAGCACAATGAAGATGTACTTCCCATGCTTGATAAGGATGTAATCTGTCATACCATCAGCGGAAAGCCGATTAAGCCTAAAACTTTAGGGCAAAAGGCCTATGTAGACGCTATGCGAAAGAACATGATCGTATACGGAATAGGTCCTGCCGGAACGGGAAAGACGTATCTTGCGATGGCGCTTGCGATAACGGCCTTTAAAAACAACGAGGTAAATAAAATCATTCTTACCCGTCCCGCTATTGAAGCGGGAGAGAAGCTTGGCTTTCTTCCAGGAGATTTACAGAGCAAAGTCGATCCTTACTTACGTCCGCTCTATGATGCGCTTTACCAGATAATGGGTGCCGAAACCTTTCAAAAGAATATGGAAAAAGGGCTTATAGAGGTTGCTCCCTTGGCATACATGCGAGGACGGACCTTGGATGATGCCTACATCATACTGGACGAAGCACAAAACACGACTCCGGCACAGATGAAGATGTTTTTGACAAGAATCGGATTCGGTTCAAAAGTCGTAATTACCGGTGACTTGTCTCAAAAGGATTTACCCAAAGATGTTAAGAGCGGTCTTGATGTTTCAATCAAGATTCTTGACAAGATTGAAGGAATATCGATTTGCAGGCTTACAAGCAAGGACGTTGTAAGACATCCGCTTGTACAAAAAATCGTAAAGGCCTATGACGATTATGAGTCAAGGCAAAACACTGTTAAAAAGGAAACAAAAAGACATTGAATATCTTCTTAAAAGGGAAAAAATTCACATGTATCATCATGGCAGCGGCAACCTGTCTTTTTGTGCTTGCCTTTTCCTTTATTTATGACGCTCCGACCGGAGAGGTTATCAGGAATACTGTTGCCGCAATAACTTTTTCTTTGGGACTTGTTTATTTGTACATATATTCCTGTAAGACAAATCGTTTGGATTACAACAATTTAAACGAGCCGTTAAGATTCCTGATACTGTATTTGGCAGGACTTATTCTTTCGATGATTTATCCCCTTATAAATGTGGAGGCTTGGATATTTCTTGCCTTTGCGATTGCACTTTCTTTTTTCTCAAATCAGGTAATCGGAATGTATTCAATAACGGGACTTATTATTTTTTCCGCCTTGCTTTCAAGGACTTCCGATATCTGCCTTATTGTTGTGTATATTCTTTCGTCCTTTATAGGAATCATGCTCTTTTGCGATATTGATGAAAGCTTTAAGGTCGAAAAGTCCGTTGCAATTTCGGTAATGATTTTGTTTTTACTGGAACTCGGCGGGATGGTAATAACCTTAAACGAAGAATTTTCCGTAGAAAGTCTTTTACTGCCTATATTAAATGTTACGGTAAACATAGTTTTCTTGATTGTTTTCCTTAAAAACTTCAACAAGAAAACCGTGAATATATATATGGATTCGTATCAGATCTTAAACGATCAGAGTTACATGGCGCTTGTCAAATTAAAGGAATTGTCACCCGCCGACTATTTCAGATCGATTCATACGGCATATCTTGCCGAGAGAATGGCAAAGGCAACTTCAAGCAATGTAAATCTTACCAAAAATCTGGCCTATTATTTCAGAGTCAAAGATGTATTCAATTTTACTGACGGACAATTTGAGACATTTTTGATAGAAAATAATTTTCCTCCGGAAGCCGCAAAGCTGCTCCTTGATTATTTGGGCAAGAACAGTGACCATGACAGCAAAGAAGCCGGCATTGTATATATTTCGGACAAAATAATCACCTCACTTACGGAAATGATTAATAAGGACGAAAAAACAAAAGTCGATTATGACAAATTTTTTGACGAAATGTTTGACCGGGATAAGATTATAGAAACCTTTAAAAGCAGTGACTTATCCGTTAAGGATTTTTATTCGATAAAGAAAATCGCCACGCAGGAAACCTTGTATTATGACTTTTTACGTTGAAAATGAAACAGAAGAGAACTTTGAATTTGATGTAAATAAATTAATAGCCGATCTTGTGAACGAAACAATCGACTGTGAAAAGGTGCCATTTAAAGATATTTCCTTAAATGTAACCTTTACGGATGATGAAACCATTGCGACCGTAAATAAAGAATTCAGGGAGATTGACAAGTCGACCGATGTTCTTTCTTTCCCGGCTGTTGATTTTTCAAAACCTGCGGATTTTTCGAATATAAAGCCAAACGACCCTTTATATTTCGATCAGGATACAGGAGAACTGATACTCGGAGATATAATGATTTCTTTGGAGCATGCTCACAGGCAGGCCCTGGAATACAATCATTCATTTAAAAGAGAGATTGCGTTTTTAATAACGCACAGCTTGCTTCATCTTTTGGGTTACGATCACATGGTTGATTCCGAAAGAACTGTAATGGAAGCAAAGCAAGAAGCAATACTTAACAATCTGGGGCTCACAAGAGAGTGTTGACATGGGAAACAATAAGCCGAATAAGCTGAAAAACTTCATAGTACAGGGTGGTATTTTGGCTTTGGCAGGCGTACTGGTCAGGATTCTGGGCTTAGCCAAAAGGATTCCGCTTCCCTATATAATCGGCGATATCGGAAACAGCTATTATTCCGTCGCATACGAAATATACAACATTGTATTTATTATTTCCGCTTACGGCATCCCCTTATCGGTATCGAAGCTTGTTTCGGCAAAGGTCGGAAAGGGAGAATACCGAAATGCAGACAAGATATTTAAATGTGCCTTGGGTATTTCAACAGTCACGGGAATTATTACCTCAAGTCTGGTGTTTATTTTTGCGGATAAATTGTCTCGACTGTTAAATGAGCCAATGAGCTTTTTAGCTTTAAGAGCACTTGCACCGCTTTTGTTTTTAGTCTGCATAATGGGTGTTTTCAGAGGCTATTTTCAGGGCTTGGGTTCAAATATTCCGACTGCAATTTCACAGCTTGTTGAACAGATTTTCCTTATAATAGTGGGATTAAGCGGAGCTTACCTGTTAACCGGATACGGTGAGAAGGTAGGCTTATTGTTGCACAATGAAAACTATAAGTACGCATACGGAGCCTGCGGTGCGACAATGGGATGCACAATCGGTGCACTGTGCGGACTTATCTTTTTGATAATGCTTTATAAAGCAAACTTAAAGTACATAAAAAAGCGTATTTACCGCGATCCTACCCATAAGATTGACTCAACCTTTGATGTTATCAGGAATTTTATTTTTACCGTAATACCTGTAATACTCAGTAACTTTATTAATTACGTGTCAAACATTCTTGATATGTACATTCACAATCTCTTCATGGAGAAAAAGGGTATTGACAGTAACCTTAAGTCCACCAATTGGGGCATTTATTCCGGTAAATATCTTGTAATTATAAATATTCCGATTGCTATTTCTGCTGCAATGGGTGTTTCCACCGTCCCCGCAATATCCGGACTCTTGAAAAAGAAAGAGTATAAAGAAATACGTATTAAGATAAACAAGGTCATCAAAATAACCATGCTGATAGCCATTCCCTGTGCCGTCGGTGTTTTTGCCTTGGCTCCGGAAATTATGTGGTTCCTATTTTCAACCACAAACGAAACGGCCTACAACCTTTTAAGAATCGGTGCACCCGGAATCATTCTCTTTTCACTGATGACACTTACAACAGGCATCCTTCAGGGACTCGATCACTTAAGAAAGCCTATTGTACACGGAGTAATTTCCCTTGCACTTCACGTGACCATTTTGATTTCTCTGTTAAATTTTACGGATTTGAATATTTATGCCGTTGCACTTTCAAACAATTTCTTTTCACTCTTTATGTGCATCATGAATATTCATTCCATTCGAAAGGTTATTCATCAGAAATTTGAAATCAAGAATACCTTTATCATGCCTTTTGTTTCATCGGCAATCATGGGGGCTTTGGTATACGTTTTAAGCTTATTGTTTAATCAATTAGGCCACTCAAGATTATTGATTTTATTGACTATAATTATTGGCGCCTTCGTTTATTTCGCAATTATGCTTTTAACAAGGACCATTACAAAAGTCGAGCTTGAAAGCATACCGGGCGGTGACAAATTATATCGTTTCTTTAAAAAGTTAAGACTGTGTTCTTAGGTGTTATATGAAGAAAATTCTGGTTATCGGCGGCGGAGCAAGCGGAATTACGGCTGCTCTCGAAGCCAAGGATGAGAACAATTACGTAGCAATATATGAAAAGAAAGACCGAATAGGCAAAAAGCTTCTTTCTACCGGAAACGGAAGATGCAATTTCACAAATGCCAATATGGGCAAGGACTTTTATTACTGTGACAATCCGGATTTTGTGGAAGATATTTTAAATGAATTCGGTCACAGAGACCTGGTTCTTTATTTTTATTCTTTGGGACTTTTGTCAAAAGAACGAAACGGTTATTTTTATCCCGTATCGGATCAGGCTTCGTCGGTCCTTGACTGCCTTCGATTTAACCTTAAGGAAAAAGAAATAGACGTTCACACCGATACGGAAGTCACTGAAATTGTTCCTTTTTCAAGCGGATATAAAGTATTTGCCGGGCAGAAAAGCACATACTTTGACAAGGTCATTGTTTCATGCGGCGGCATGGCGGGTCTTTCCAAAGAAACTTGCAATGGTTATAAACTTTTAAAAAATCTCGGACACAGTCAGACAAAGCTTTACCCATCTTTAACAAGACTTTACTGCGAAGGGTTAAATTTCAAAGCCTTGGCAGGGGTTAAGAGTGAGTGCAGGCTATCGCTTTTACACGATGAGAGTTTGGAAATGGAAGCGGACGGAGAGGTTCTGTTTTCCGACTACGGAATTTCGGGAATTGTTACATTTCAGATAAGTCACAGAGCTTCCGTACTTTTGGATAAAGGCGGTAAAGTAAATTGTCGGCTTGATTTACTTCCCGGGATTTCTTCCGATGAATTTGCTATTTTTTTAACCGAAAAATATCTTCTTCACGGTGAAGACAGCCTTGAAGAATTTATGGCGGGAATTCACAATAAAAAGCTTTGCACTGAAATCGTAAAGTCTGTGGGTTTAAGTCTTAATGCCGCAATTAAAGATCTTGAAAAGTCGGATTTGATTAAGTGCTTTTTAAAATTAAAAGCCTTAGAAGTAAATGTCGTAAAGATCGGAGATTTTATTAACGCCCAGGTAACGGGTGGCGGAATACAGACATCCGAAGTTACGAAAAATCTTGAATCAAAGCTTTGTCCCGGTCTTTTTATTACGGGTGAATTGCTTGATGTCGACGGTCTGTGCGGAGGCTACAATCTCCAATGGGCATTTTCCACCGGCATACTCGCGGGACGCGCAGCAAGGAATGAGTGATTATGCTTTTAGTAAGCCAGATAAAGATGCGTCCGGATTATACGGAAAAAGAACTTATTAAGAAAATTTCTTCCGTACTGAAAATCATTCCGGATGATATCATAGATATTCAAATCGAAAAACGCTCGATAGATGCCAGAAAGAAGCCGGACGTTTTCTTTGTCCTTTCGCTTAGAGTGAAGGTTAAATTCGAAGAAAGCGTTTTAAAAAGAAATCAGGCAAACCCCAATGTTTGTTTGTTCGAACCGGTTAAATATGCGTTTAATGTAACCGGCGAAAAACCTCTTACACATAGTCCTGTAATTGTAGGAGCCGGACCTGCGGGATTGTTTGCTGCATATTTTCTTGCAAAGAACGGATACAAACCAATTGTCATAGAAAGAGGCTTTGACGTTGATACGCGCACGCAGGATGTTGAGTCTTTCTTTAACGGTTTCCCTTTAAAGAAAAATTCAAATGTCCTGTTTGGCGAAGGCGGAGCCGGAACCTTTTCGGACGGCAAATTAAACACACTTGTCAAGGATAAAAACGGACGCAACAAAGAAGTACTCAATATCTTTATAAAATACGGTGCAAAGCCCGAAATAGCCTATGACTCAAAGCCCCATCTCGGAACGGATGCCCTCAGGAACATCATTAAGGCAATGCGCGAAGACATTAAGAAAATGGGCGGGAAATTCATATTCAATGCCTGCATGACGAATATTTTCTTTAATGATTCAAGAGTCACCGGCATTGAAATAAATGAAATTTCCAAAATTGATTGTGAGGTGCTGATTCTTGCAATCGGACACAGTGCGCGTGATACCTATGAACTTTTAAACAAACTGAATGTATCGCTTGAGCAAAAAGAATTTGCCGTAGGCTTCAGAATTGAGCATAAACAGAAGCTAATAAACGATGCGCTGATATCAAAAGATCCGGAAATTATTAAATTAACCGGTCCTGCGGCATACAAGCTTACCTACAATACGGACGACAACAGAGGAGTTTATTCTTTTTGTATGTGTCCCGGAGGCTATGTGGTAAATGCCTCCAGCGAAGAAAAACGTTTATGTGTAAACGGAATGAGCTATTCCGGAAGAAACGGTGAAAATGCCAATTCGGCGATTGTGATTTCGATTAAAAAGGAAGATTTCAAGGATGATTCGCCGCTTTCCGGCATAGCCTTTCAGCGAGACCTGGAAGAAAGAGCCTACAATGCCGGCAACGGAAGCATACCCGTACAAAAATACAAAGATTTTAAATATGATGTATTGGGCGAAAGTGAGTATAAGGACATAGATATTGATGATTATTTTTTGGTTTCTCCTGAGACTAAAGGCTCCTATACTTACGGTCCGGTAAGCCGGATTTTGCCGACCGAACTTTCCAAAAAAATCATTGACGGAATTGAATATTTTGATAAGATAATTCCGGGCTTTGCATCAGACAATGCAATTCTTTCCGGTGTTGAAAGCAGGACCTCTTCACCTGTCAGAATTACAAGAGACGATAGCTTCGAAAGCATCAGTCACAAAGGGCTTTACCCCTCGGGTGAAGGCGCAGGTTATGCCGGCGGGATTACTTCCGCCGCAATGGACGGCATGAAGATTGCGGAAAGAATCGCATCAATTTATAAACCTATAGAGGCGTAAACTATGTATATGACAATGGAAGAGAAGATCAAACGAATCAACGAGCTTTATCATCTTTCAAAAGAAAGAGGCTTGAATGAGTTTGAAAAGGATGAACAGGCAAGACTGAGACGTGATTATATAGATTCAATTAAAAAGGGCCTGCAGGCTCAGATTGAGAATATCGAAATACTTGAGAAAGACGGTACGGTCACTAAGGTGACAAAGAAGGCGGATAAGCATTAGCATTGGTAAAGGGGAAAAATATGGATGCTAAAAGTAAAATCAGAAACGAATTACTTAAGAAACGCGACTCAATGTCCAACACCGAATGGAATTTAAAATCGAACATAATACAAAGAAACATACTCAGGTCCGATTTATTCAAAAATTCCGATTGCATACTTATGTACATGGATTTCCACGGGGAAGTTGCAACCCTTATGGTCATGGAAAATGCCATTCTTAACGGAAAGAGAGTTTTCGTACCAAAGGTTTTGGAAAATTTTTCCGAAGCAAAGATGGAATTCTATGAAATTTTCTCGACCAATGAGCTCTTTGAAGGTTATAAGGGGATATTGGAGCCGGTAGCAAGTGTTGAAAGGGTTTTTGATGCATCAAAATTCGACCCCTTAAAAACAGTGATGTTCGTGCCGGGTGTAGCCTTTGATTATAACGGAAACCGTCTCGGTTACGGTAAGGGTTATTACGATATTTATTTAAAGGATAAGCCTTTTATTTATACATGCGGACTGTGTTTTTCCGATCAGATAGTTTCCGAAATTCCCTTTGGCGTAAACGATATTCGCCTTAACAAAATAGTTACCGAAAAAACACCTGCCGAAGAAATAAAAAGATAGTTTGGAGAAATAATTTTGGCTGATATTGCATTAAATGAAGAAGAAATAAAACAATCCGAATACCTTGATAAATTAAAGACCATTATCAAGGAAAAAGAAACCTTACTCGGAAGAACCCTTACCTGCCAGGTCACAACCTTTGGCTGCCAGATGAATGCCCGGGATTCCGAAAAACTTCTCGGAATTTTAAAGTCTGCGGGTTTCATTGAAACCGAAAGAGACGATGCAGACCTCGTTATATATAATACCTGTACGGTCAGGGACAATGCCAATCAAAGGGTTTACGGTCGTCTCGGTGCGCTTAAAAGTGAAAAGAAAAAGAATTCCGAGATGAAGATTGCCTTATGCGGCTGTATGACGCAGGAAGCATCAGTAATTGAAAAGCTTAAAAAGAGCTATTCCTTTGTAGATCTCATCTTCGGTACACACAATATTTTCTGCTTTGCCGAACTTCTTGTGAGAATGTATGAATCGAATTCCCAGATTATCGATATATGGGATTCCACGGACAAAATCGTAGAGAATCTTCCGGTAGAAAGAAAGTATTTCTTTAAGTCCGGAATTAATATAATGTTCGGCTGCAATAATTTCTGCACCTATTGTATCGTTCCCTACGTGCGTGGTCGCGAAAGAAGCAGAAGCCCCAAGGAAATCGTCCGTGAAATCGAAAGCCTTGTTGAAGACGGTGTAGTCGAAGTCATGCTTTTGGGACAAAATGTCAATTCCTACGGAAAGAATTTAGACCCCAAAGTAAGTTTCCCTGAGTTATTAAGAGAGGTTGAAAAGATTGAAGGCCTTAAACGAATCCGGTTTATGACCTCACATCCGAAGGATTTATCCGATGAACTGATTGATGTCATGGCTCATTCGGATAAGATTTGCTCACATATTCATTTGCCTCTTCAGTCGGGTTCATCGAGAATTCTCAAGAAGATGAATCGTTGTTATGATAAAGAACAGTATCTTCAATTGGTAAATAAGATTAAATCTGCCATGCCTGATGTTTCGATTACAACCGACATTATTGTGGGCTTTCCGGGCGAGACCTACGAGGATGTGCTCGAAACAATAGATGTGATTGAAAAGGCAGAGTTTGACAATGCCTTTACCTTCATATATTCCAAACGTACAGGTACGCCTGCGGCA
Source organism: uncultured Lachnospiraceae bacterium (assembly GCA_964499925.1). Lineage (GTDB taxonomy): Bacteria > Bacillota > Clostridia > Lachnospirales > Lachnospiraceae > UBA1258. The sequence continues at coordinate 7,981 of CAZCPW010000003.1, read as the reverse complement.
TCCATGCCCGATCAGGTGGATGAAGAAACAGTAAAGAAACACTTCGATATGGTTCTTTCAAAGGTACAGGAAACCGCAAGAAAAAGGACTGAAAGATTCCTCGGCAGGACTGTTTCAGTTCTTTGCGAAAATGTAAATGAGCAGGATTCTTCTTATTTGGACGGAAGGATGTCTCACAACACGATTGTTCATTTTAAGGCTCCGAAGGAGTATATCGGAAAGATTATAAATGTTAAACTGACTGAATTTCACGGTTTTTACTATGATGGGGAAATCGCAGAATAGACAGAGGAAATAACTATGGCTGAATTTACGCCGATGATGCAGCAATATTTGGAAACAAAGGCGGAATACAAGGATTGCATACTTTTTTACAGACTCGGAGACTTTTATGAAATGTTCTTTGAGGACGCAAAAATCGCTTCCAAGGAGTTAGAGTTAACCCTGACCGGCAAGAGCTGCGGTCAGGATGAAAAGGCTCCCATGTGCGGTGTTCCCTATCATGCCGTTGATTCTTATTTAAACCGACTTGTAAGTAAGGGATATAAGGTTGCAATCTGTGAGCAGGTTGAAGATCCGAAGCTTGCAAAGGGACTTGTAAAGAGAGAGGTGACAAGAATTGTAACCAGAGGTACAAATCTTGATACCTCTTTAATTGATGAACGCACCAATAATTTCTTAATGTGCATCAGTTACTTAGACAACGCGTCCGGAATCGCAATTTGTGACATCACAACAGGAGAGTTCTATATAACCGAGGTTAAGGATGCCAAGGGAGTTGTTGATGAGGTAATCCGTTATTCACCAAAGGAAATAATTTGCAATGAGCCCTTCCTCATGTCAGACTCCGCCATTAAGAGTATTAAGGAGCGTCTCGACTTAACCATAGGTGCCATCGATTCACATTATTTTGATGAAAAAGAAGCAATCGGAATTATAAAGAAACACTTTAACGTAACCTCAATTGAGGGACTTGGCCTTCTTGATTTCAAACTCGGTGCAATTGCGGGCGGAGCGATGCTTGAGTATCTTTCGGACACGCAGAAGAACTCCCTTGACAATATTTCCGAAATTCATCCCTACGACACTTCAAGCTTCATGCATTTGGACAGTTCCACAAGGCGTAATCTTGAACTTTGCGAAACCATGCGCGAAAAGCAGAAGAGAGGCTCGCTTCTCTGGGTACTTGACAAGACCAAAACCGCAATGGGCGGCAGACTTTTGCGTTCGTATATCGAAAAACCTCTTCTTGATATAGATGAAATGAACTATAGGCTTGACTTTACGGAAGAGCTTATGAAAAAGCCCGTCGATTTGGAAGAAATTAGGGAATATTTGGATGAGGTCTACGACTTAGAGCGTCTTCTCGGACGTATTACCTATAAAACAGCCAATCCAAGAGATTTGATAGCATTTAAGAATTCCCTGTATATCCTGCCACATTTAAAAACCTTGCTTGAGGATTATTCCTCGAAGATTCCGAGCGATATATACAATAGCTTTGATACCTTAGGTGATTTATACAGACTTATTGATGATGCGATTTTGGAAGAACCTTCCATAGCCTTAAAAGAAGGCGGAATTATCAAGGATAATTTTAACTCCGATGTCGATACCTTAAAGAAGGCAAAGACAGAAGGAAAAAACTGGCTCCTTGAGCTTGAGGAAAAGGACAGAAACCGTACAGGGATAAAGAACCTACGAATCAAATACAATAAGGTCTTCGGTTATTACTACGAAGTTACCAATTCCTATATTGATTTAGTTCCGGAGGATTATATCAGAAAGCAGACCCTGACAAATGCCGAACGATATACCTCAAATGAATTAAAGGAAATGGAAGACAAGATCCTTAATGCCGAGGACAAACTATTTTCATTGGAATATGAGCTGTTCTGTAACGTAAGGGATACGATAGCCGCCAATGTAAAAAGAATACTGGATGTATCAAGAAAAATCGCCGAGATAGATGTTTTTTCTTCGCTTGCCTATGTGGCGGCAAACAATAAATATGTCCGTCCGAAATTAAATGACAAAGGTGTCATTAACATTAAGAACGGTCGTCACCCCGTAGTCGAAAGACTTATGGACGGCGGAATGTTTATTCCGAATGACACCTTACTTGACAACAATAAAAAGCTGGTAAGCATTATAACGGGTCCCAACATGGCCGGTAAGTCGACCTATATGAGGCAGGTTGCTTTAATAGTTCTGATGGCTCAGATTGGTTCCTTTGTACCTGCAGACTCGGCTGACATAGGTGTCGTTGACAGACTGTTTACGCGTGTCGGTGCCTCCGACGATCTTGCAAGCGGGCAGTCCACCTTCATGGTCGAGATGAATGAGGTTGCAAATATCCTACGTAATGCGACCTCCAAAAGCCTTTTGATACTTGATGAAATCGGCAGAGGAACCTCAACCTTCGACGGACTTTCGATTGCCTGGGCCGTTGTCGAGCATATCGCAAATAAAAAGCTTCTTGGTGCGAAGACTTTATTTGCGACGCATTATCATGAGCTTACCGAGCTTGAAAGCAAAATGACAAACGTGTCAAATTATTGTATCGCCGTAAAAGAAAACGGTGAAGATATTGTCTTCTTAAGAAAGATTATCAAGGGCGGTGCCGACAGGAGCTACGGTATTCAGGTTGCGCGTCTTGCCGGTATTCCCGAAATAGTTTTAAACAGGGCAAAGGAAATATCCAATCAGCTTTCCGACAATGATGTCACAAAAAAACTCCAGGAGATTTCCGTTAATATAAAGAATGAAACTAAGGAGCCGAAAAAATCAAAGGAAGTAATCGATCCTAATCAGATGTCGTTGTTTGATACCACGACCGACGCGGATATTATCAACGAAATCAAAGAACTTGAACTTACAAATATGACTCCGCTTGATGCACTCAATACTTTGTCGAGATTGCAAAGTATGCTTAATAACAGATGGAAAGCTTGACTATGACTGAAATTGATATTTTAAGCAATGAAACAATTGATAAAATTGCCGCTGGAGAGGTCGTTGAAAGGCCTTTAAATGTCGTAAAGGAACTTGTTGAGAATTCTATCGATGCGGGTTCTTCAATGATTTCTGTCGAAATAAAAGGCGGAGGCATTGATTTAATTCGTGTTACCGATAACGGCTCGGGCATTGATGAATCACAATGCGAAAAAGCCTTTTTAAGACACGCAACCAGTAAGCTTCACACCATTGAAGACTTAAACACTCTGGTTTCTTTAGGCTTCAGGGGCGAGGCACTTTCCTCGATTTGTGCCGTTTCAAAAGCAGAAATGATTACAAAGCCAAAGGAATCTTTTTTAGGTACACACCTGCTTGTCGAAGGCGGAAAGCTCAATGAAAAATCAAAGGTGGGTGCTCCCGACGGCACGACCATAATTATCAGAACTCTTTTTTACAACACACCTCCGAGAAAGAAATTCTTAAAATCTCCCTCAGCCGAAGGTGCCCAGATTCAGGAAATAATGGAGAAGTTTGCGCTTTCCCGTCCGGATATAGCATTTCAGTTTATATCAAACGGAAAGACCTTGCTTTCCACAAGCGGAAACAACAATTTGAAAGATGTGGTGTACCATATATTCGGCAAGGATGTGTACAATTCCCTGCTTGAGGTTGACTTTGAAGGTGAAGGCGTAAAAATAACTGGTTTTACCGCAAAGCCAGAATTTACCTATCAGTCGCGCGGCGGAGAGCTTTATTTTGTAAACGGCAGATCCGTTAAATCAAAAATTATCAATACCGCAATAGAAGAGGTTTACAGGAATTACCTGATGCAGCACAGATTTCCATTCTGCGTGCTCTTAATAACAGTTGCCTCCGATACTATAGACGTAAATGTTCATCCTCAAAAACTCGAGGTTAAGTTTTCGGATAATAAGCTTATTTCCGACTGTGTAATGTCAGCTTTAAACGAGGCTTTTAACAATAAAGACTTAATTCCGACTGTTACTTTGGGTGAAAACGTTAAACCGGAATATTCCGTTTCAAGAGATGCGGTTGCATATATTCACAATGAACCACTGAAAAAAGAAACAAATGTCACGGTGAAACCTTTATCCGAGGTAAGGATTCCCGAACCCTATGAGATTTCAAGAAAAGAAACCGTTGAAGTCGAAAAGGCTCCTGCCTATGTACAGGAAAACTTTTTTGAAAGACATTTAATTCCCGATAAGGCCTTAAGAGAGGTAAAAATTATCGGTCAGGTTTTTGATACCTACTGGATATGTCAGCTTGACAATGATATGTATATCATCGATCAGCATGCCGCACATGAAAAAGTAAATTACGAAAAGCTCGTAAAAAGATACAATGAGAATTTGGGCCTTACATATTCACAGAGTATGAATCCTCCGCTGGTAATTCATCTGTCGCCTGTTGAGGCGGAAACTCTGCTTAAATATATGAATGTATTTACTCAAACAGGCTTTGAATTCGATGATTTCGGAATGGGTTCTTTTGCCTTGCGTTCAATCCCCTTAAATCTTTACGGAATTGACTCCGAGGAACTTTTTCACCGTCTTTTAAATGAGCTCATGGAAAAAGAAGGGATATTCCCTCCGACCTTCGTGCTTGAAAAATTAGCATCACTTTCCTGCAAGGCAGCAATCAAAGGGAACCAGCGAATTTCATATGCGGAAGCACAAACTCTTCTCAATCAGCTGATGGAACTTGAAAATCCCTATAACTGTCCTCACGGAAGGCCTGTTTTTATTAAAATCACGAAGACAGAAATGGAAAAGAAATTTAAAAGGATTGTCGAATGAAACCGCTGGTAATTATTGCGGGTCCGACCGCGGTCGGTAAATCCGCATTTTCCGTAAAACTTGCAAAAAAAATAAACGGCAGTATAATTTCCGCTGACTCCATGCAGGTTTATAAGGGCATGGATATCGGTTCGGCCAAGATTACCGAAGATGAGATGCAGGGGATAAAGCATTATTTGATTGATATATGCGACCCGAGAGACGACTACAATGTCTTTCTTTTTCAAAAAGCGGCAAAAGAAGCTCTTTCAAAAATTACCGATGCCGGGAAAATCCCAATTTTGGCAGGAGGTACCGGTTTTTATATTCAGGCGCTGCTTTATGACATAGATTTTGATGAGACCGCAGGTGAAGAAGCTTACGTCAGGAAAGAACTTGAAGCCGAAGCTATGAAAAAGGGAAGCGATTTTCTTTATGCTCGTCTCAGGGAAGTAGACCCCGAATCCTGTGAAACCATTCATAAAAATAATACAAAAAGAATAATCAGAGCCTTGGAGTATTTCCTTGAAACAGGTGAAAAGATCAGTACTCACAATGAAACTGAGCGAAGGAAACCGCCTGCATATAACAGTGCTTATTTTGTCCTTAATGACGACAGAGCCTTGATTTACAAGCGAATTGACGAAAGAGTCGACACAATGCTTAAAGAAGGCCTTCTTGATGAAGTTAAAGCTTTAAGGGACTTGGGATTGTCCAAGAAAAATGTTTCCATGCAGGGGCTCGGATACAAGGAATTGCTGATGTACCTTGACGGTGAAATTTCCTATGATGATGCGGTTTATATGATAAAACGGGACTCGAGGCATTTTGCGAAAAGGCAGCTTACCTGGTTTAACAGGGAAAAGGACATCATTTGGTTAAACAAAAACGAATTTAACTATAATGATGAGGCAATCCTTGATTTTGTAATTGCAAAGCTTATTGATAAAGGAATTTACAAAGATGATATCAAAAAATGACATTTATAAGGATATGGGAATATCCGAAAGGGTTGTTAAACTTTCGGAAGAATGTTTAAACGAACTTTCGGACAAGTTTAAAAGAATCGACGAGATTGCGGAAATCAACCAGTTAAAGGTTCTTAACGCTTTTAGGAAAAATAAAGTAAGCGAAGAGTGCCTGCACGGCACAACAGGCTACGGCTACAATGATTTCGGAAGAGATACCTTGGAAAAGGTTTATGCTGATATTTTCCATACCGAAGACGCTTTGGTACGCCCTCAGATTACCTGCGGAACGCATGCACTTGCGCTTGCCCTTATGTCCAATTTGCGTCCCGGAGACGAGATGCTTTCACCTGTCGGTAAGCCCTACGATACGCTTGAAGAGGTCATCGGAATAAGACCCTGCAAGGGCTCTCTTAAAGAATACGGCATCACCTACCGTCAGGTTGAACTTCTTAAAGACGATAAATTTGATTATGAAGGCATAAAAAACGCCATAAATGAAAAAACAAAGCTTGTCGAAATTCAGCGATCCAAAGGATATTTAACGAGAAAAACTTTTTCCGTTTCGGAAATCGGTGAGCTCATTGCATTCATAAAGGGAATTAAGCCCGACGTCATCTGTATGGTCGATAACTGTTACGGTGAATTCACCGAAACCATAGAGCCTTCCGATGTCGGTGCGGATATGGTAGTCGGATCTTTGATAAAGAATCCGGGCGGCGGACTTGCACCCATCGGCGGATACATAGCCGGCACCAAAGAATGTATTGAAAATGCCGCTTACAGGCTTACAAGCCCCGGACTCGGAAAAGAGGTCGGTGCTTCGCTTGATGTGTTAAGAAGCCTTTATCAGGGTATTTTTCTTTCTCCGACAGTGTCAGCCTCCGCTCTTAAAGGTGCGGTGTTTGCAAGCCGTATATATGAGCGTCTCGGTTTCAAGGTCGTGCCTTCTTCGGATGAAGAAAGACACGACATCATTCAGGCTGTTGAGTTTAACTCACCTGAAGGACTGATTGCATTCTGTGAAGGAATTCAGGCGGCTTCGCCGATTGATTCATATGTGACTCCCGAGCCTTGGGATATGCCGGGGTATGATTCCAAAGTAATAATGGCTGCCGGTGCCTTTGTATCGGGCGCAAGCATAGAACTTTCCGCGGACGGTCCGTTAAGAGAGCCTTATGCCGCATATTTTCAGGGCGGAATTACCTGGCCGCATGTTAAATTCGGCATCATGAACAGCGTTCAGTCCCTGCTTAATAAAAACATTATTAAGCTTTAAAAATAACCCCATTTTTATCACAAATGTGGTATCATATAGAGTAGTTTTTTTAAGGAGAATAATTTTGAACAATTTATCATTTGGAATTGACTTGGGAACAAGTAATATATGCATTTATTCAAATGCCGATGACTCCATTCTCATGGAGAAGAATATGATTGCCATTGAAAATAAGAAAAATATTTTCGCATACGGCGATTCGGCTTATGAGATGTACGAAAAGGCTCCGGGCAACATTAACATTACCTATCCTTTGTCAAACGGTGTTATTGCAGACATCAAGAACATGGAAATCATCATCCATTATTTCATGAACACCATCATGAAAAACAACATTAAGCCTGCCGATTATTATATCGCCGTTCCGACGGATGTTACCGAAGTCGAAAAAAGAGCTTTTTACGATCTTATCAAGGGCAGCAATGTTAAGGCCAAAAAGATCATGGTTGTCGAGAAGGCAATAGCAGACGGTATCGGAATGGATATCGACATCAAAAATTCCCAGGGTGTTTTAGTGGTTGACGTTGGCTTTGAAACAACGGAAATCTCCATCTTATCCCTCGGAGGAATTGTTTTAAGTCGGCTCATCAAGAACGGCGGACTTAAATTCGACGAGGCGATAAAGAACGCTGTCAGGAAGGAATACTCGTTATTTATCGGCGGTAAGACAGCGGAAAATGTAAAGATCAACTTAAAGGATCTTTCCGATGAGAAGAAGAATGCCGTTGTGTACGGTCGCGACATTGTGACCGGACTTCCCGTCGAAAGGGAAATTTCAACAGATGTTATCAATGCCGCACTTGACGAGCATTTTGACGCAATTATCGACAGCATCAAGGTTATCTTAGAGAGAACTCCTCCGGAACTCTCGGCCGATATTTTCAGAAAAGGTATTTATTTGACAGGCGGAAGTTCAATTGTAAATATGCTTCCCGAAAAAATTGCAAACGGTACGGGACTTAAGGTAAATATTGCGG
>CAZCPW010000002.1:0-26296 GCA_964499925.1 uncultured Lachnospiraceae bacterium | reverse complement strand
GATGCCCTCTCCGTCCTCGCTTCGCTCAGCCACCTCTCCCAAAGGGAGAGGCAAGCTCTTGGCTCTCCCTCTGGGAGAGCTGTCACCGAAGGTGACTGAGAGGGCCATGGCTCTCCCACGCGGAGCAATTTCCTATATAGTAAAATAAGCAGGACCGAAATCCTGCTTAAAATTTTACTGCCAATTCAGTTTAATTTCTTTACGCTTTCTCTTACGACCATGCTTCCTTCAATTATGATGACACCCTTTTTGTAATGCTCGCCGGAAATCTTCTTTAAAAGATTGTTAATGGCCGTCTTTGACATTTCCTTTATATCGACCTCATAGGTCGTAAGATTTGTATCCGCAGCCCTTCCGGGTAACTGATAATTATCGAAGCCTATAACGGAAATATCCTCCGGAACCCTGTATCCCAAATTCTTAAGCTTGTCAATCAGCACAATCGCCGTTCCGTCGTTGTTGCAGGCAAAGGCCGTCGGCATATCGGAAGGCAGTGAAAAATCACTGAAGTCTTTTGCTCTCGCTCTGACTCCTTTGGGTCTGTCATCGACTATATAATCTTTCGGAACATCTATTCCGTGTTCCAAAAGCGACTTTCTGTATCCGAAATAACGATCCGTAATACTGTCGGTCGACAGAGGTGTTCCGACGTAAGCAATCTTCCTGTGTCCCATATCGATCAGATAGTTTACAAGCCTGTACATTCCGTAGAAATTGTCGTTTATTACCGCGTCAAAATCATGCTCGGAATCATAGAAATCAAGGCATATATACGGAACCGTAATGTTCCTGTCTATAAGTGTCAGGTAATTATGATCAAGAACACCGATTATAATAAGTCCGTCAATTTTTTGTTCCCTTAAAAGTTTGGGAAGTACCATATCCGCTTCGCTTTGTTCCGGAAGCACTTCCAGCAAAGTAAAGCAATCCTTGTGCACCGCATAGGTCGCAACCGATTGATACATCTGCCAATAAAAGGACTGTGTCTGGTCAAAGAAAGCCTCTGAAATCAGCACGCCTATATTGTAGGTCTTCGGCTGGGATGAAAGTCTTGATGCCTTGGGAGTCTGGTAGCCCATCCGATTTGCCACTTCCTTGATACGCGCACGCATCTCTTCGCTTACGCCCTTCTGGTCTGCAAGCGCATTGGATACGGTAACGGAACTGACATTTAAAATTGCGGCTATATCGGATAGTTTAACTTTCTTTGCCATCTCTCATCTCCAAGGTCTGAACGTAAGTCAACCCGTAAGGTTAACGTTCCTTTCAAACTGCCTCTCAAAGTATAAAGAAAAATCTTTGCTTTACTAGCTTAAAAAGAATTAATTTAATTAAATTATAAGTTAATTTTAATAAAAGTCAATTCTTTAAATCTTCCGATAGTACTCTTCAAGCTTGTCGACGCAGCCTAAAAATACCCGCCTTAAATTGGGATCGAACTGCGTTCCCATGCCTTCAAGCATGATTGCCTTGGCCTTTTCAAAGCTTAAAGATTCTTTGTAGCAGCGTTTGCTTACCAAAGCATCGTAGACATCGGCAATGGCCATAATCCTTGCCTCAATAGGAATCATGGTTCCGACCAAGCCTTCCGGATATCCTCTTCCGTCCCATCTTTCATGGTGATACCTTGCAACATTAAAAGCCGTATTTACAAAGTGTTCGGCCTCAACACCGTCAAGCAGGATCTTCACCATTTCTCCGCTCTTCACGGAGTGAGTCTTCATAATGGCATATTCTTCATCTGTAAGTCTCGCAGGCTTACAAAGGATTGAAGAATCGATTGATATCTTTCCAAGGTCGTGAGTCGGCGCCGCTCTCACAATATCCTCCGCAAACTCTGGACTGATTTGAACCTCTCCCGACTTAATGATTTCATCGACGATTATACCGATGACATCACTTGTTCTTTTTACATGACCACCCGTATTATTGTCTCGGTTTTCTATAATATTTGCCATGCCGACGGTAATCTTACGCTGGATATTGAGGATATTCTCCGTCTTCTTTTCAATCTCGGCATTCAGGGTTTCGTTGTAGGAGGTCATGACATCAATAGCTTTCTGTTCCTCCGTCGCATCCCTGAAATCAAATAAATACCCTTGGGCCTTATCGCCTTTCTTTCGCGTAATTTCCGCAATCTCGCATTCGAAGGTTCTCTCGCCCACCGCATATTTCTTTTTCGTAATCTTTTTCTTTTTAAAGTCTTCTACCATATCGAAAAAGAAAGATTCCGATTCGGGTACGGGTTCATCGATTTGAATCGACTTAATGAAAGGCACAAAGTCCGGAGCCTTATCGTTAAAACTCATAAGCCTAAGCTTTAAATCCAATGCAACGTAGCCTCTCTCTTCGCTGTATTTTTCCTGTCCCGAGATGATGCCGGCAATATCGTGCAGATGGAGATGATCGTAAGTCACCGCAACCATTATTTCGAGCAGGACATACAGATACGGAAGAAGCGTAAAATCCGTATCGAAAAATGTTTCAACCGCATATGTAAGTATCAAAAGGATCGCCGCAACCGAATAGTTATGTAAAATGCGGCGGGAATAATTGCCTTTTTTGATATATGCAAAAATCAGAAGTGCCACAATTACGATAAAGGCAAAGCACAGATAAACAACATGAAAAATCTTTAAAGGGCCCGATGTCAGTTTGGTAACGCTTCCGGCAGCCGTCTTTGTAACAGTTATGGCACTGTAATAAAGGTTTGTTCCGAAGCATTCCCATACAAGGAAAAGATGTGAAATGGCGATCAGATATCCGAGTGCTTTTAACCAGCTTTTTACGTTTATGCCAAAGTTATGAAGCATCGCAAAGATGGCTATCAGCAAAAGAATCGAACTGTCAATGTAGATAAAACAATACGCCATCTCGCAGGCTTCCGGCACAGATACACGGGAATTAAGCCAATATCCGAGTATTACAACCGGGATAAAGCAAATAAACGTCCAGTCATATATGTTTATGTTTTCATAGTTCTTGGCTGCCATATATACCAGTACGCAAACCGATATAATGAGGCATATCTCAAAACCAAAGGTTGCCATTAACAGTATTTCTCCTCGGAAAGTTAACTTTCATATAAATTTTGCGGATTAAGGCCGAAATGATGCCGCATTGCTCCATGCTGTCATTTTCCAAAATCCCTAAAATCAAACTCAACGGTCGGATATTTCTTCATCAAAAACAATCTTCCCCGTCGGTTCTGCCAGGGCAATTTCTTCATCTATTTCAAAATAAAATTCGCTGCCCGAACCTTGTTCGCTTAAAACCTTAAGTTCCGAACCCATCAGTTTAAGAAGACCGGAAGCAAGCCTTAAGTCGATTCCAAGACTCTCCGTTGAATAATCTTTTTTGTCTTCGGAATTTGAAAGAAGTGCTGATAATTTCTTTAATTCCGTATCGTTCATTCCAATGCCCGTGTCCTTTACTGACACCAGCAGATGTTCTTTTCCATCGTGTTCCTTTCCGAAAACAGAAAGCTTAATGCCTCCCTTTTCGGTATATTTTCCGGCATTACGGATAAGGCATACAATCACCTGTTTTAACCTGCCCCTATCACCGTAAAGCTTGCTTGGAATGGTTTCGGAAATGTTAAAATCAAGGTTAAGCTTTTCAAATTCCTCGTAAGCCCGCACCTCACCTACCGTATCGACCATGAGTTTCTTAAAAGAATATATTTCCTTTTCAAGTTCCAACTTGTCCGCTTCGATTTTAGAAATATCGATAATTCCGTCTATCATAGAGGCAAGTGTTTTGGCTGCATTGTTCAAACTCTTTGCGTATGTCTTCGTCTCCGGTTCGAGTGTCTTATTCAAAATCTTTGAATTAAGGTCAATGACGGTATCTATCGGAGCATGTATTTCTTTTGACATATTTGCAAGGAAGTTGCTCTTTGCCATGCTCTCATGCTCAGCCTCGTCAATTCTCTTTGCGATTTCCTCGGCTTCCTTCTTTTCGTCATTGATTACCTGAATCGCAAAGATGACCTTTTGCAATTCTTCCCCTTCTTTTCTGTCCATGACAAAGAAACGGACTCTGCACCATCCGTATACCTTGCTCACATACTCAAAAGCGATGTTGTTTTTATTTTTAAGCCTTTCGGAAAGTGTTGAAAAATCCGAAAATTCCCGGGCCATTTCCTTGTAAGCTTCCGCGCAGTCGAATTCAAACATGCCCTGAAGCTGTTCCGAGGCGGACATATTTTGCGGACGAAGTTTCTCGGACTCCGAATCCGCAACAACGGGCATCAACGTGTTCTTTTTCAAATCGATAATATAAATAATCGAATACAGATCCGACATACTCATAATGCCGGACTTTTTGATTTCCATCTCTTTCAGTGCGTGCTTGTACGTCGAATCGGTAACCAGGAATGTCAAAAGAAAACCGGCCCATACAATTACAAGAATAATAAGCAGATATATATTGTATCCGCTTATAAATGTTCTGTGATAGTTGTAGGTAACCTCGTGGTCGCTTAAGTCAGGCGGGTCCAGATAATAAAAAATCATACCCATGGTAATCTGGGAATTTTTAAGAATTTCGGTTTCCCCGTCTGTCTCCGAAGGATAGTAAATGACATAATCCCCTTCGTTTAACGGAATCAGCAAATCGCCGTCATAAAGATAGTCAAGGGTTACATCCGAAAGTTCGAAGTTTCTCAGATCAAGGGTCTGAACCTTTTCCACACCGTCAACAAATTGGTGAACCTCCATGGTGCCGCACCAGGCCTGATTTAAAAGGCAAAAAGAATGTATATTGATTCTCAGACTCCAATTGCGGATGCTATACGAAGTATTGTTTAAAAAAACGCCGTCTGTCGTCTGTGCGGTCAAATCAACCGATTCATCATACAAGTGATACTCACGTTTCAGCCAGGTACTCGTACTGCTGTCACGTGAGTCTATGACAAGGCTTGCTCCGCCCGTTTCATCGTTACCGATTAGTTTTCTCTCAACATTGTTAAAATATTTGAGATAAACAACCTCCGCAATTATAAAAGCCGCTATAATAACGGGCAAAATAAGCACAACCCTCTTAAGTCTAAACAATCTTCTTTGATTACTGTCCATAGGTTAACCTCATAAGCAACATCAAACACAACAGAATTATTGTAGCATTTGAGAATTTCCCAAACAATAACAGGAATGGGGGTTAAAAAAAGGTTCCCAGAGCAGTCTGAGAACCTTTACAATCTAATTTATTTTTCTGACCGAATCTCTTTCAACCAGCGTACCCTCAAAGAAAATGCTTTCCTTGAATTCTTCTCCGTTTATGGCTTTCATAAGCTCCCTGATTGATGCAATAATCATCTCTTCGCAGGGCTGCATGATGGTCGTTAAAGAAGGGTGATAATATTTTCCGAGAGAAATCCCGTCAAATCCGATTACCGAATAATCCTTCGGAATCTCCTTACCCGCTTCAAAAATTGCCTTGTACACGCCGAATGCCATGGTGTCCGAAACAGCATATATCGCGGTACACGGAACTTTACTCTCAATCAATTCCTTTGTAACAAGGTACCCGTTCTCGGCCGTATAAGCATTATCTGGATAAACCGGATATCTGATTAGTTCAGGATCTATCTCTATCCCGTGCTTTTTAAGCGCCTGCTTGTACCCTTCAAGTCTAAGCCTTCCGACCGAATGGTCTTCAGCGGAAGAAGGTAAAATTGCTATCCGCCTGTGCCCGCAATTTATGAGGTATTCGACAGCCTTCATGCTTTCCAAACAGTCGTCAATCGTAATGGAACTGCCGCCCCAGGCATTCGATGTCGCATCGGTAGCTCCCGTACATCTTACGTAGGGAATGCCGATCGGCTTTAAAATTTCCTCCGTATTGTTAAGTCTGCCGCCCAGGAAAATGATTCCCTTAAGCTTTTTTTCCTTTATGAGCTCGGCGGCAACGGCGATTTCGTCTTGATTCTCTCCGACCGTATGAATGATGAAAGAATACTCGAGTTTGTTTAATTCAGTCTCAAAAGTACTGATCATGCTTTGAAAGAACTGGTTGTTAATGCCTTTAATAAGGAGAGCAATGGTATTTGACTCAATCATCTTCAGATTTCTGGCACTGTTGTTGGGTACAAAGTTGTATTCTTCTATAACCTTCAAAATCCTGGCCTTTGTGGCCTTATTAATCCCGGATTCTTCATTCATGGCCCTGGATACCGTACTCGTGCTCACATTGCAGATTCGTGCGATATCCTTGATTGTTAAAGTACCCATTTCTCTCTCCGCATCAATATTTTCTTTTTATATCAGACTCTTTTCAAACGTCCGTATGTCTTTGTAAATGCATATATCTTCTTTGAAAGAGTGCTCGTAAGCATGCCTGCATCGGCTCTCCATCTCCAGTTTGTGCCGAGAGTCGAAGGGAAATTAATACGTGCCCTGTTGTCAAGTCCCAAATAATCCTGCAAAGGAATAATGCACATATTTGCAGTTGAACTTTGTGCCAGGCGAATAATGGCATCGGGAATGTCCTTCTTTGGAAGGCTCTTATTTCCCACATATTCCCTGATCATCTTAATTTCGGCACTTGAGATTGAATTTACCCAGCCTGCAAGTGTTTCATTGTCATGTGTACCCGTATATACTACACAATTTTGCGGATAATTGAAAGGAAGATAATCCGAAGGTCCCGATGAATCCCTTGCATCAAAGGCAAACTCAAGCACCTTCATATTGGGATAACCTGAATCCTTTACGAGTTTGCGAACGCTGTCCGTAATGTATCCCAAGTCTTCCGCAATAATCTTTGTATCAGGCATTGCTTTATCTATTGCTTCAAACAAAAGCATGCCCGGGCCCTTTTCCCACTTACCGAACTCTGCGGTTTTGTCCTTTGCAGGTATGGAATAGTACTCATCAAAGCCTCTGAAATGATCGATTCTGATGACGTCATAGAGTTCGCGGCACTTTGACATTCTGAGTATCCACCATGCAAAATCCGTCTTTTTATGGTAATCCCAGTTGTATAAAGGATTGCCCCAAAGCTGGCCTGTTGCCGAAAATCCGTCCGGAGGGCAGCCTGCGACGCTTGAAAGCGAACCGTCCGAATTTACCTTAAACAGTTCCGGATGCGCCCAAACATCTGCGCTGTCGAAAGCTACATAAATCGGAATATCACCTATTATTGAAATGCCCTTTTCATTGGCATACGACTTTAATTTAGCCCATTCAAGGCTGAACTCATACTGAAGGAACTCGTAGAACCTGATATCCTCGTGCAGTAGCTCCTCATATTCGTGCATTGCTTTATCTTCACGGAACCTGATATCAGAAGGCCAGAGTTCAAAGCTCTTACCGTTAAAATGATCCTTTAACGCCATAAAGAAAGCATAATCTCTGAGCCAAAACTCGTTCTTTTTCTCAAAATCGTGAAAATCCTTTGAATCAAGGACATCACTGTTGGAAAAAGCAATTCTCAAAAGCTTAAAACGATTTTCATACAGTTTTCCGTAATCAATATCATGAATATCGCTTCCAAAGTCCGCTTTACGTACCTGTGAAAGGCTCAAAAGTTTTCTTTCTATGAGGCTATCCAAATCGATAAAGTAAGGATTACCTGCAAAGGTCGAAAATGACTGATACGGCGAATCCCCATAGCTCGTAGGTCCCAAGGGTAATATCTGCCAGTACTGCTGTCCCGACTTTGAAAGAAAATCAACGAACCGATATGCCTCCTTTGAAAAGCATCCGATACCATATTTGCCGGGAAGTGAAAAAACCGGCATCAAAACTCCACTAGCTCTCATATATAAATCATCCCTTCACAGCACCCGCTGCTACGCCTTTTATAATATGTTTCTGACATGTCAAATAAAATACAATAACAGGAAGAATGCTTAACACAATTAATGCCATTATAGCACCTAAATCGATTTTTCCATAGCTTCCCTGTAAATACTGAATATGAATTGGGATCGTCATATACTTCGTACGATCAAGAACGAGGTACGGAAGAAGGTAGTCATTCCATATCCACATAATCTCAAGAATCGCTACCGAAATAAGGGTTGGCTTGAGCATCGGAAGTACCACCACAAAGAAGGTTCTGATGGGTCCGCATCCGTCAATTGCCGTAGCCTCTTCTATTTCAAGCGGAAGCGTCTTTACAAATCCCGCAAGCATAAAGGTTGCCATTCCGGCACCAAATCCCAGGTAAACCACGGGAATCGTCCAGGGTGTATTTAATTTCAAAGTATCTGCCGTCTTTGCAAGAGGGAACATCAGCATCTGGAACGGAACTACCATGGAAAAAACAAACAGATAGTAGCAAATCTTACAGAACAAAGAGTCCACGCGGATGATGTACCACGCTGCCATTGAGGTACACAAAAGTATCAGAACGGTGGAAAGCACGGTAATCATAAAGCTGAAGGCTACCGACAAAAAGAAAGGATAGTTTCCGAAGGTAAAGCCCTTAATGTAGTTTGCCCAGCCTACAAACATCTCTCCCGAAGGCCATGAAAAGGTTGCCGTCTTTACATAGGTATTTTCCTTAAATGAATTCATCAAAACTATAAGTACCGGAAGAATCCAAAGTATTGAAAGAACCGAAAAGAAAACAGTTGCGATTCTTTTTGTTCCTTTTTTCATTACTGTTGTACCTCCTTCCTACGTGTTGCAATGAGCTGAATCAGTGAAATACCCGCTACAAGGATAAAGAACAAAACTGCCTTTGCCTGAGCCTGACCTCTGGCGGACGTATTCTGTCCGTAGAAGGTATTGAAAATATTAAGTGCAAGCATTTCGGTTGTCTTAACCTGGCTTCCGTCTTCCATAAATTTGTATGGCTGTCCGTTTGTAAGTGCTAAGTTTTGGTCGAAAAGCTTGAATGAATTGGTGAGTGTAAGGAACAAACAAACTGTAATGGAGCTCATCGTATTCGGGATAATTACCTTGAAAAGGCTCTGTGTATTTGAAGCTCCGTCAATTCGTGCAGCTTCAAGCATATCCTCTCCTATCGACTGGATGCCGGCAATATAAATAATCATCATATATCCGATTTGCTGCCAGCACATAAGGATTATGAGTCCCCAGAAGCCGTACTTTGTTTCCATTAAGATGTTTGTATTGTAACGGCTTAATATGCCGTCAAAAATCATGCTCCAAATATATCCGAGTACGATACCGCCGATAAGATTCGGCATAAAGAACGCGGTACGAAACAGATTTGAACCCTTTATCCCTTGCGTAAGAGCATACGCAATCAGAAAAGCAATAACATTTATCAATACCACCGACACAACCGCATAAAGTGCAGTGTACCAGAAAGCATGCAAAAACGTCGGATCCTTAAGTGCCTTTACATAGTTGCCAATTCCAATGAATTCGGCATCACTTGTAGTGGTAAATTTACAGAATGATAAATATACGCCCTTACAAAAAGGATAAATAAATCCAATACAAAAGGCCGCCAAGGTCGGAATCATGAAAAGAATACAGCATTTCTTTATCGAATTGCGAATCATATTCGAATTTGTCTGAGAAAATTTAATGGATTTTGAATTTGCCATAGGTAGATACCTCAATTTAAAACTCACGCCCGAAGGCCTTTTAAAAACAAAGGGCAGGCTTTTTGACCTGCCCCGTTATAGTAACTAATTATCAATCACCGTATGCAGCCTTGTACTGATTAGCCCAACCTGCAACAAATGCTGTTTCAACATCTGCCCAGTCGCCGCCTGCATCATACTGGTTCATTGCTGCAACTACGCCTGCTCTCCACTCATTTACGTTGGGAGTATAGTTGAATGTCCAGTCAACGTTGTAGCATCCTGCATTTAAGTAGTTGTTAGCATCCTGTAAGAATACGTTTGAAGTTTCAGCTGCCTGCTTGTAAGGGATGATACCAAACTGCTCTTCAAAGCATGTGGTGCCTTCTTCTGAAGTAACGATCCAATACATGAAGTCAAGTGTTGCCTGAATGTCTTCTTCCGAAGCCTTGGCGTTTACTGCCCAGCAGTTCTCGGTACCGGAGCAAAGGCCGGCTTTTTCTTCGCCTTCAGCGCCACAGTAAATCGGGATCATAGCAAGTTCATCGTTTGTATAAACTTCTGAAAGTGCTGCATATTCCCAAGAACCGTTCTGATAAAATACTGCTTTGCCTTCCTTGAATTCACCTTCTGCATCATAGCCGCCTGTTGCAAGAGTTGTCTTGTCCTGTGCAGCGTCTGTTGTGTAAAGATCCCAAACATTCTTGAAGAGGTTAAGGTAGGTACCCTTGATCTCTGCAGGGCACTCTGTCCAGCCGTCTTCCTGTGCTTCATAGTAAAGAGGCATGTTAGCTAAGTGGCCTGAGAATCTCCAAGATGAAGAATCATCCATGCCTGAAGATGTAAATGCATCAAAGCCAAGCTCTGCACTGCGTGCGTGAATGTCATCTGCAACTGCCTTCAAAGTATCGAAGTTGGTAATGTCATCCAATGAATAACCTGCCTGCGCGAGTAAGGTCTTGTTTACGATGATACCGTATGACTCGTAGCAATATCCGATTGAGCAAGCCTTTCCGTCTGCATCGTAAAGTGTGAAGGAATCGGTATTTAACTCATTGTAAACATCGGTTCCCTTTAAATCATAAGCGTATGAACCCCAAGTTTCAACTGCTGCGGTGTTTCCGATTACGAAAAGTGTAGGTGCTTCGGACTTGTCCATCTCAGCCGTAAGAGTTGACTCGTAATTTCCCGATGCTGCGGTAACAACCTTAACCTCTACACCGGTCTGCTCGGTATAGGTAGCTGCCAACTGCTGTAAAGCTTCGTCTGCTTCGGGCTTGAAGTTCAACCAGTAAACAGAACCTGTTGCAGTTGTCTCTGTTCCTGCATCTGCTGTTGATGTTTCGGTTGATGCAGATGATGTTTCGGTTGAATCGGTGGATGTTGATTCAGTCGATGTCTCGGATCCGCATCCGGCGAACATCGTTGTTGCCATTGCCATACAAAGAATGGCGCTGACCAATTTCTTTTTCATAGTAATTTCCTCCTTAAATAATGTTTAACTATGATATTAATCATGACGACTCTCCTATGGAATCGTTATCGGTAACGTTTCTGGGAACGTTTCCGAAAATGATAGTAACACTAATGCCGAAAAAGCACAAGCAGAATTAAAAAATTGTTAACGATTTGTACAAATGTATCAAAATCGCATAAGTGAATTTGTATATTTTCACAAGAGTTTCGTCTGATTTTTGTATTCTTTTACACGGAAAGTGTTGATTTCAGGAATTTGAGGATAAAAAAGAGTTTTGGATGCGAAATCCCGACGTCTATTGCGGTCGCTTTAGCGTCATATACCTATTGCGCGAGTGCGCATCAGTGGCACGCAGTGCCTTTTGGCTATATATGGGATTGCGGAGCAATTTCCTATATAGCAAAAAAACTCTATGAATGCGATGTCCATAGAGTTTTAAAAAAGTTATTGAAAAAATATTCGCTTGAATTAATACCGTATTGCCGTTTTGGCACTTTGGCAACCTAATAGATCACTACCGCCCTGCTTCCTATCTTTGCAAAGATGTCTTCAAAGGTTTCTTTATCTATCGTCGTTTCACCGTACAATGGATCTTCAATGGTAACCGTGTCCGAAGTATACCCGCTTAACACCATACAGTGAAGATTGTAATAGTAACCTTCAATGCTTGGATAAACCTCACCGGACCAATACTCCGGTTCCTCCCAACCTATCGTCCCCCAGATGATGCAGGGATTGCCGTTTGCCACTTCCGTGTACAAAGCTTCGGGTTCTGAACCGGTCAGGTTTTTATAGGTGATATTTAAGTCATTTGCATCATTAAAATTGTCAATTGTCTTGCAGATACAGCCTGCAAAACAATACCAACCGTTCTCATCGCTTCTCGGATTTCCGAGAAAGGCTTCCTCCCCACCGTTTAAATCTTCCCATTTGGATGTCTTCGGAAGATAATTGTCGGCTATATCGCACTTATCCGCCTCATATCCTTTGTAGTTTAGGCACATTGTGAGTGATGTCACTTCGCATCCGTTGGGAAGCTCCGGAAGCTGGCTGATGCACTCTGCATCTAAGCCGGCCGACTCGGGAATCGTTGGCTTTTTTGCAGCGTTTGCGTTTGCATCGATGATGACAAGATCATCTGATACTTGTTCATCTTCCTCTAAAGTTTTTAATACACTTTCCGTATCAAGAAGCCTCGAGTGGTCACTTGCATCATACTTCAAAAGAAGCTTTACGCAGAATTGCGAAATCAATTCAAGCCCGGAGGTGTCATCCGAAACCGCGTTTCCGCACCCGCTTATTAAAATACACAGCGAAGCAATAATCGCAAAAAGAACACTTTTCTTTGACATTTATATTCCTTAAACAAGCCCGGTTACCAGGATTATCAAGATAAGAATCGGAAGTACGAACATGAAGTACGGCTTGAGCCATTTTGCAATCTTAAGACCGGACCCTGTATTTGCCTCTTCTATATACTTATCAAAGCCCCAGCCCCACTTGGTGACGCAGAACAACAGGTAAATAAGCGAACCGATCGGAAGCAAAAGGTTACTTACTATGAAATCCTCACTGTCCAAAACATCTCTGTCTCCGATCAAGTGTAAATCGCTCCACACATTGTAGCCGAGTACACAGGGAAGGCTCAATACAAGCACTATGACACAGTTGATGATTGAGGCTTTCTTTCTCGACATACCGAACATATCCATGCAGAAAGAAATGATGTTTTCAAATACCGCAATTACGGTAGAAAAGCTTGCAAAGGTCATAAACAGGAAGAACAGGGCTCCCCAAAGTCTGCCGCCTGCCATATTTACAAAAACGTTGGGCAGAGTAACAAAGATAAGCGAAGGACCGGCATCCGCCTCAACGCCGAAGCTGAAGCAGGCGGGGAAGATGATGAGACCTGCACAGATAGCCACAAAGGTATCGAGAGCACAGATTCTTACGCTCTCTCCCGCAAGTGTATGATCCTTGCTCATATAGCTTCCGAAGATTTCCATTGCGGCAACCCCAAGGCTTAAAGTAAAGAAAGACTGGTTCATTGCTGCTGAAATCACATTGAAAATGCCGACATCTTTTACTCTTTCAACACTGGGAACAAGGTAAAACTTAATACCCTCTGCGGCACCGGAAAGAGTAAAGCTGTGTACTACAAGTACTATGATAAGTACCAGTAAGGCCGTCATCATGATCTTACTGATTCTTTCGAGTCCCTTTTCAAGACCGATACTGCAGACTATGAAGCCAAGCACGACGGTAATTACCATCCAAATGCCCATTTCAACGGGGTCTGCCAAAAGGGATGAGAATACACTGCCGACTGCTTCGGTATCCATACCCTTGGTAAAGGTTCCCGTTAAAAACTTAAAGAAATACGAAAGCATCCATCCCGATACCGTCGTGTAGTACATCATGAGCATGAGGCAACCGAAAATTGCCACATACCCGTGTATATGCCACTTACTCTTCGGTTTCTCCAAAGCCTTATAAGCAAGAACCGCACTCTTCCTGCTTGCACGTCCCACGGCAAGCTCCATTGTAAGAACAGGAACACCCATGATGATCAGAAACAGCAGATAAAAGGCAACAAAAATTCCTCCGCCGTTCTGTCCGGTAATATACGGAAATCTCCATACGTTTCCGATTCCGATGGCGCAGCCTGCGCTTACGAGCAGAAAGCCGAGCCTTGAACCAAATGATTCACGCTTCATAAAACAAAAATCTCCTTAAAACTTATTGATACCGTATTGCCGAGCCTTACATGCCTCGGCAATATCACAATCACCCATTGTACTGTTATTTTTCGAATCGGTAAAGACTTAAATCAATCTCCCGTTTCTATTTCGATATGACTTCCGTCTTTTTCTTTCTTTACCTTAATCTGACACGGGATACTGTCAATAAGCTCTTCTCTGTGGCTGATAATGCCGACAAGTTTATTGGTATCGGACAAATTTACCAAAATATCCAAGGTCGATTCAACGGAACTTTTATCAAGTGTTCCGAATCCTTCGTCGATAAACAAAGCATCCATCTGAATTCCGCCCAAGTTTGAAGAAACCGTATCCGAAAGTCCGAGTGCAAGGCTCAGTGAAGCCTTAAAGCTTTCCCCTCCCGATAAATTTCCGACGGGCCTTCTGTGCCCCGTGAAATTATCAAGTACTTCCAGGTCAAGAAATGTGTTTGACTGAAGGCCCAAAGAATTTTCCTGTCTGAAAAGTTCAAACTGTCCGTCGCTCATGGGCTTTAATCGCCTGTTTGCGGCAGCGATAATGCCGTCAAAGCCTGCGGCCTGTACGAACTGTTCCAAGGTAATCTTTCCTACCCCCGTAGTTCCTCTCACAAGCTTATTTAATCTCGTATACACTGTGAAATCGTGAGTGTACTTATCGTAAAGCATTCTGCGATCCGTAATGCTTGTAAACTTATCCGTATTATTCTTAATACGATTTTGCGTATTATTAAGGTCGGCTCTTATTTCGTTTACTTCTGTTTCAAGTGCCGTTTTTTTAGCCTTCAGCTCATCGACATTCTCTATCGACTTACCCCTGCATTCTTTTTCAAGGCTCTTTAAGCGCGCTTTGCATTCAGAAACTTTTGTCTCATATTCCCTTATGCTGTCTTCGCTTCTTTTTATCGAAATTTCGTCCGTAAGGAAGGTAATAAACTCATCCTCCGATTCAAATCCGTTTTCTTTAAGAGTATTTAAAAAATCGGCCTTTTTCTTAACCTCGTCGTCTTCAATCTCAGAAAGTCCGTCTTTAAGCGTCTTTACGGTTGCAAAAGCTTCCGCCGAATGCTTAGATGCCTTGTCAAATGCATCCTTGGCATTCTCGATATCGGATAAAATCTTTTGTGCCTGGTTTCTTAGCAATGTAAGCTTTTCGTTTGCACTCTCCCAATCCTCAAAGCTCAGCTTACCCATTTCTTCAAGTGCGGCTTCGTCTCCTGCTATAATTGAGTCAGTCTGTGAAATCTGCTTATCAAGGGTTTCTTTTTCACTCTTAAGGCTTTCCGTCTCAGCGCCTCTTGCCTGTTCAAGTGCTTCTTCGTAAGATTTCAGTTTCTTGCAGTCAGCCTGAATCTTTGAAATTTCCGAAGCATTACGACGAATCTTTTCATTTATCGCTTCGTCCTTGCCTTCGATTTCATCCGCCGCTTCTTTCAAAGACATATCCGTGGAATCCACGCCGATTTCAGGATTAATAAGGCTCTCCGCAATCTTTTTCCTAAGTGTTTCACAATCCGCCTTGAATGAGGATATCATTACATCGATTTCGGAACGCTTTTCATCCTTACGCTTACGATTTTCTTCCTCTGTCCTTTTTAAGGCTTCAACCTGTTCTTCGGAAACCGAATCCTCAGGAAGGACAGCCGGTTCGGGATGATGAATCGATCCGCATACCGGACACTTTTCATCGTCTTTAAGCCCTTTTGCCAAAATACCGGCTCTGCAGCTGTCAAGAATATTCTCGGCCTTCCGCCTTGCGTCCTCGGAAAGCTCATATTCGGCTTTGATAGCTTTAAATTCGCCCTGTTCTTTTACGATTTTTTCCCGTCTGCTCCTAAGGTTCGCAAGCTCGATATTGCAGATATTGTTAATATCGTTAAGCAGCTTCTTAAGCTCGCTGTCTCTGTTCTGCAAAGACAATAGATTTACGTCGCACCCCTTAAGCTTTGCCGCCTCATCTGTATAAAAAACAATCTTTTCTTTAAGCTTTGTTTCTTTCTCCGTAAATTCCGAAAGCTTTTTTGATAGCGTATTCTTATATTCCTTGGCTTTTTTAAGCTCAACAGTTAAGGCATCTCGCCTTGTGTATTTTTCTTTTTCGCGCTCTATTTCATCCGACTTCTTTGAAATCAAGTCTGCTTCGGGCTTCTTTTCATTAAGGACTTTAAAATCCGCATCGGCTTTGTCCGCACTTTCCTTTGCCTGTGCGGCATCCGCTGTACGACTCGTTATTTCTGCCTTACGCTTGGTAATCTCGTTTACCTTCCCCTGCCACAAGACATACGAAGGCTTCACAAATCTTACAGCCTTAATCTGCCTGTCCGTATGCCCTCTCAAGCTTTCAATTTCAGGGGCCTTTTCATCAAGCTTATTCTTTTCGTCACAAAGTTTTAAATACTCTCTGATACGCGTGTTTGAAGCATCAAGAAGAGTAATCGTTTCCTCTTCTTTCTTTAGCTCCGCGTCCTTAACGGCAAGGTTGTTTTTTAAAGTCTCCGCCTCGGCACTGTCCTTTAAAACAATATCGTTTATGAGATTTAACATCTCATCAATATTCCAAGCGTTTTTAGACGTGTTTGCCTTTTCCTTTAGCTCTGAAAGCAGTAAAGACGAATCCTTCCCCTCCGGTGCATCAACGTCATTGAAATATTGGATTATGCTGTTTTCAACGGCAATTTTTTGATCTTCACTTTCTCTGACCTTATCTCCAAGCTTAAACTCAATCTCCTTGTAAGGATCGGACATAAAAATGGTTCTTAAAATAGCCGTCCTGTCATCGGTCTTTGCAACAAGCAATTCACGAAATTCGCCCTGGGCAATCATCGCAATCTGCTTAAACTGCTTTTCGTTTACGGAAAGCAGTTTCTCTATGGCCTCATTAACCTTTTTGGTACCCTCTATGGGTTTTTCCCCATCTTCATAAAGAACAGCTTCCGAGGGTTGAGTTTTTGTTCCTTCGCCCCGCAGCTTGTTTCTTTCATATTCCGGAGTTCTGTACACGTGAAAATTTCGGCCCTGATGGGAAAAATAAAAATCAACGAAACTTTTTACATCGTCTTTGGCATATTCGCTTCGTAAATTTTTATTATCTCTGTAGGTTCCGCTGGTAGTCCCGTACAAGGCAAAAGAAATTGCATCGAAAATAGTTGTTTTTCCTGCGCCGGTATCGCCCGAAATCAGAAACAGACTGTGATTGTCAAAGAGGGTAAAATCAATTTCCGGCATAGTCCCGGCGTAAGGCCCGAAGGCACTGATGATGAGCTTAATCGGCTTCAAGAATTCCTACCTCCTCTGCAATTTTCTTCATGATTTCCATTTCTTCATCGCTTATGTCCGTACCGTACATCTTCCTGTAAAATTCCCTAATCAGTTCGTCATACGACCGGTTCACGGCAATCTCCGAAATATTAACATTGTCAATCGACTGTGTATGGGAATTGTCGTAATCGATTCTCACGGTATTGGGATATGTCTGCTGAAATATACCCATTGCGCCGCTTATGGCATCCTCATCCGTAAGCGTTGCATAAATAAAATCATCTGTATTGCATACGTTTCCCGTGTCAAGAAGGTTCTTAAGCTGCCCCTTTAAGTGACGCAGATCCCGCATCGGCTTAAGCTCACGTAAGGATATATCAACTTCTCCCTTATTCGAAAGTGTAATAATAGGCACGGATTTAGTGTTGTTTACTTCGCTTAGGGAATATTTAAGAGGTGAACCTGAATACCTTACCTCCTTGCGCCCTACGGATTGCGGTCCGTGAATATGCCCAAGTGCAGCATAGTCAAAAGCATCAAATACATCGTAACCGATTCTCTCAACCGTACCGACAGCCTGCATATCAACAGTCCGGGCCGACATACCCTCGGATCCTGAAAGTACGGGATTACTTTCCCCGCATACAAACTGATGTGAAACGATGATGTTTCGTTCGCTTCTGTCAATGTTTGCCTTATCAATCACCAGTCTTACCGCATCATCGTAGGTTTCGATTGTTTCATCCGGATAGAAATGTCTCACCGTGGATGCCTTTACGAATGGCAAAAGAAAAATGTTGATTTTCCCATATTCGTCCTCAAGAGTTCTCTTAAAAAGCTCACCCGTGAAAAGAGATGATATGAAGATCCCGTTTGACTCAAAAAGCGAGCTGCCGAAATTAAGTCTTTCATCCGAGTCATGATTTCCGCTGATTATAAAGGTCTTAATCTTTCTTTCCGAAAGGGTCTTTATAAACCAATCCAGTAAAAGCGTGGCTTTTTCACTCGGAACCGACTTGTCATACACGTCTCCGGCAATCAGCAAAGCATCCACGGACTCTTCTTTAATAATTTTAAGAATTTCTTCAAGAATGTATTTCTGATCCTCAATCAACTCAAACTCGAATAACGATTTTCCGAGATGAAGATCTCCCAAATGCATAAATTTCATAGCTACCCCTTGTAACCTCAATACTTATCAGAATAAATGAATCTTATTCACCATATGAATGAAATCTGTGTTTCCCCTGGTCTTTGAGAACATATCAAGAATCTTGTCTACGCTCTCTTCCGGGCGAAGACCGTTGATACCCCTTCTAAGGGTATTTGTGGCATCAAGCTCCTCCTTGGAAAGCAGCAAGTCGTCTCGTCTCGTACCGGACTTTGCAATATCGATGGCAGGGAAGATACGCTTTTCGGAAAGCTTTCTGTCAAGCACCATTTCCATGTTGCCGGTACCTTTAAATTCCTCGTAAACAACGTCGTCCATCTTCGACCCCGTATCTACCAGAGCCGTTGCCAGGATGGTAAGGCTTCCGCCTTCTCTCATGTTTCTTGCGGCACCGAAGAACCTCTTCGGCATATGAAGTGCAGCCGGGTCAAGACCGCCTGAAAGTGTACGGCCTGACGGCGGAACGCAGAGGTTGTATGCCCTTGTAAGTCTGGTAATACTGTCAAGAAGTATCATAACGTCCTTGTGCATTTCGACAAGTCTCTTGGCACGTTCTATTACTATCTCGGAAACTCTCTTGTGATGCTCCGGAAGTTCATCGAAGGTCGAAGAAACGACCTCGACATTGGGGCCCAAAATAGCTTCCTTGATGTCGGTAACTTCCTCGGGACGCTCATCAATCAGAAGAATGATCAAATGAATTTCGGGATTGTTTCTTTTTACCGATTTGGCAACCTCTTTTAAGAGTGTCGTCTTTCCGGCTTTCGGAGGAGAAACAATCAAACCTCTCTGGCCCTTGCCGACGGGGCTTAATAAGTCCATAACTCTCATGGCAACCGATGCACCCGGCGTTTCGAGACTGATACGATTATTGGGAAAAATAGGGGTCATCGTCTCGAAGCTTGCTCTTTTCCTGAGTTCATCGGGTGCAAGTTCATTAACAGATTGAATCGTAAGAAGCGCCGAAAACTTATCGTTTGTTCCCTTTACTTTTGTCGTACCCGTGATGATATCTCCGTTTCGAAGGCCGAAACGTCTGATCATTCCCGGAGCCACATACACGTCGTCATCGCCCGGCAGATAATTATTGCAGCGCATGAAGCCGAAGCTGTCCTGCATAATTTCAAGTACTCCGGTAACCACGATACCGCTGTCCTGATTTTTTTCTTCTTCCTCTTTGGCCTTTTTATCCAAAAACTGTTGCTTGATTTCCTCAGGTGTAACCCCAGGATTCAAGGCTGCCGCGCGTACAAAGGCTTCCTCGATGGCTTTCTTTGCCGCCTCATCCGAAGCACCTATGTCGGTTCTTCTGCTAACGGTCTTCACGGACTCAGTTAATGTCTCATTCTGAGGCATTTCGCTTTCTTCTGATTTTTCCGCCTCAATTTTTTGTGATTCATCCGAAATTATGATTTTTTTGCGTCTGATTGGTCTTTTTAAATCATCTGCCGCATCTGCTGCTGAAGATGCCTGTGGCGCTTCCGAATCGCCTGTCATATTTTTAGACGTATTTTCCACAAGATTTTCCGAGTCGCCTGCCGTCTCTTTTAACGCACCTGTCTGTGCTGCGGGCGTATCTTCTTCAGTCTTTGCCTTACGTCCCCTGCTTCTTGGTTTTTTTTCTTTTTCCGCTTGAAGCTCTTCATTTACCGCATTAGTCTCTGCGGTTTCCTTTGCCATGCCGGCCTCAATCGCTCCGACATTGCGAGCCTTAGCCTCGGTTTCGTCCAGTAGGACAAGCATCTCAATAACCTGCCCCTTACTCATGCTGGACGCACCCTTGATCCCTCTGATCTTGGCTATTGCCCTTAAATCCTTAATTGCCAGTGTTTCGTACTTTTCTCTCATTTAAACCTCCCGAAGAACAAAGTAAACAAATTGGAATACTTATCGTGATTCGGATTAAACCGATTTGATAAAAGTCTGTCCTCGATAAAAAACGAGGACCCAATCCTGATTAAGGCGTAAATGCCTTACTTCGATATTTTGAATGACGCATAAACAATAATAAGATACCGGATTGCTACGTGCTTCGCACTCCCGCAATCCTACAAACATTCGTAATCCGCTCATTTTTCTTCGAAAAATGGCTACTTACTCATGTTTGGGCGGGTCTCAAGGTCAAAACTTCTCTTGCAAGTAAACTTGCACCGAAGTTTTGGACTTTTCGACCCTAGTATCATCATAGTAAAAAAGCAGAGGGTTTTCAACATAAATTTCATTAAAAAACCTCTGCCAAAAAATTATTTCAAAGTTTCAACTTGACGTGATGAATTAACTATCAGTCACTGAAAAGCGGTGTCGAAAGATACCTGTCGCCTGTGTCGGGCAATAATACCACGATATTCTTACCCTTGTTTTCGGGACGTTTACTAAGCTCAATTGCCGCCCATGCAGCCGCGCCGGATGAAATGCCTACCAGCACGCCCTCGCTCCTGCCTATAAGCCTGCCTATTTCGAAAGCCGCGTCATCTTCAACCGGGATAATTTCGTCGTAAATCTTGGTATTAAGCACTTCCGGTACGAAGTTAGCTCCGATACCCTGAATCTTATGAGGTCCGGCAACACCCTTTCCAAGAACCTGTGATGAAGCAGGCTCTACCGCTACGATCTTAATGTCCGGATTCTTTTCCTTAAGATACTCACCGACACCGGTGATAGTACCGCCTGTACCGACACCTGCCACGAAGATATCCACTGCTCCGTCTGTATCATTCCAAATCTCGGGACCGGTAGTAGCCTTGTGTGCGGCTGAATTTGCCGGATTGACAAACTGCCCCGGGATAAAAGAATTGGGATATTCCCTCGCAAGCTCTTCTGCCTTGTCAACAGCTCCTTTCATGCCCTTCGCTCCGTCCGAAAGCACCAGCTCCGCACCGTAAGCTTTCATAATTTGGCAGCGTTCAACGGACATGGTATCCGGCATTACAATAATGATACGATAGCCTCTTGCCGCCGCAACCGATGCAAGACCGATGCCGGTATTCCCGGAAGTAGGCTCGATAATAACAGTATCCTTGTTAATCTTACCCTCTGCCTCTGCGGTATCAAGCATTGCCTTGGCAACTCTGTCTTTCGACGAACCTGCCGGATTAAGGTATTCAAGCTTTGCATATATCTTTGCCTGAAGGTTTAACTTTTTTTCGATATTTGACAGTTCCAAAAGCGGTGTCCCGCCTATCAATTGATCTGCCGATGTGTAAATTTTGCTCATTTTTGTGTCCTCCGTATTTATAATAACCAAAGGCACCAAATTATCAAGGCTCTATCCTTGATTTGCGGCATTATTTTTCTTTTTATAGATAAAGAAAAATGCTCCCGCACCTAAAACCACAACAGCAAGTACTATCCAGGGCCATATGGGTTTATTGCTTTCGGACGTTTCAAGAATGCCTGCATCAGAAATGAAAGCCGCAAGAGGTGTTTCGCCGTCTTCAAATATCAATTGATAAACGGTACCTGCCTCGCCCAATGCTTCAAACTCTTCGGCTTCGGTGCTCTCGTTTTGAAGAATTACGACATTTCCGTCTGCATCAACCGTCACAAGGTAGAAAGTTCTGTTATCAGCCTTAAGTTCGTCCGGAATGTCGAAAGAAATCTCATCGGTGTCAGACAATATATAAGAACCCGTCTGAATATTTTCATCAAGATTTTTTATTATGTCAATCGCGCCATCTAATTTTAACTTATCTTCTTCAAGTATTTCGGCTGCCTCTTTAACAGTGCTCTTAACAGTCTCTTCTTCGGTCTGATTTTGCTCTGTTTCCTGAGTCTTTTCAGTCTCCTGCTTTATTTTTTCATCGTCTTTGCCTGCTGTTTCTTCTTTTGCCTCTTCTTTTGCCTCTTCCTTAACAGGCTCTGTTACAGTTTCGGTCTTATCTGTTTTAGGTTTCCGGTTCTTACCGGTACTAACTGCGCTTGTGACATTGTTAGTGCTTGTATCCGAAGTGCCGGCAGTGGTGCTTCCGGAATTTGTACCGGATGAAGAACTGTCCGAGTCATCCGTACCTGTTGAAGAAGCACCGGACCCGTTATCTGTTTTCTTTTGATATCCGATGACTATATTTGAAGCAATATTACCATCCGCATCCACGATTGTATTTACATTCCCTGAATTTTTCAGTTCATATCCCTTGGGCAGATAATCGGCTATGGATGCATCTGCTGATGTCAGCTTAAGAAAATCTTCGGTCAAAACCTTTGCACTGTTTTGAATACCATTCGTCACATTCTCCAATTCAAGCTTTGAAATCTGATCCATGGTAAGCTTCTCAAGCCAGCACATTCCTGTTCCGCCGTTTCCGTTCACTGTCACCCGGCTGTTTGTAAGATTAACGCCTGATACCGGCTTCCATTCAAGATTTGATAGAGTGCCCGTTACATTATCAAACGTAACCGCGCCATCTCCGTCTGCGGCATTATTTACAATGGTTCCCTTATACGTTCCGTTTTTAATCGTCAAAGCCTTTTGGGTCGACAGACTCTTTGTCATTAAAGTATGATTACCCAAATCAAATGTCAAATTCATGTAGGCACTACTATTATTTTTAAGCTCTACATCCATATTATGGGCATATACATCTTTGGTAAATACTACGGTATCTCCATCTTTTAGAAAAGAAACTACGTTTAAACCTCTCGGCCCATCAAAATCACCGCCTAATTCTTTAACATCAGCATCTTCAGCACCGGTAACATTAAGATAATTAATAGAAGTAATATAAACATCCGGATCACCGCATACTGCACAATTGCCGGTACTGCCATTTATCGCCGGATGCTGACAAGTTTCTGCGGAATCCGCTGAATATGTCTTTCCAATAGCTGTGACAAGTCTCAGTTTTCCCCTGTCACTATATTGCACCATTACATTCTGAGTCTGTAATGTACTTCCCAATATTTGCGTATTGGCAGAATCGTTACCGGTTCTCTTAATATATATGTCCCCGTTTGTCGCATTCATCGAAATATTGCTTCCGGTTATCACAGGATTTGTGCCTGCACCTGAAACTACGATATTGCCGCTTGTCTTAATCTCGGCATTTCCCTTAATCGCCGTATCACAGGCACTGCTCATGCTCAGGCTCTTTGCATTAACCTCCACATTACCATTTGCCACGGCACCGTTACTTGTAGTCAACACAGTTGCCGCATTCGCTGCGTCTATAGAAATTTTTCCCGTTACTAACGTTCCTTGCCCTGTTGCACTCTGGGTGCTGTTACCTTTAATCGCTATTCTCCCTGTATCAGTTGTTCCATTAATTGTAAGATCACCCGTTGCGACTGTATTAACCGCATCTATACTCAGATTATATGTCGGACTGATTGTTAAACTGCCTTCTGCAATTGTGCCGGCTATTAATAAAATGCCATCAATTCCGGAATAACCGCTATTCGACGTCAGATATGTATTCTTCGCCTTAAATATCGCATTTGTTACATTTATGTTACTCCCTTGAACCAGCTCAAGTTTATTACTTCCCTGCTTGTTTAATGCTAACCGGATTTCTCCGTTCTGTGCATCTGTAGCCTCAAAGGCATAACTGAACGAACTATTATTATCAATGAATCGAAAATGAAGTTCTTCCGCCTCAAGACTTATCGAACCTGCAGATATGGCAGCTTCCCCTTTTGTCTTATCATCACATGAAAAAGACAATTCTCCTCCTACCTCAAGATCGATTGAAGAAAGTCCTGTAATGATTCCCTGCCCCCCGTTTTTAGCAAAAGTAATTGAACCGCCATAACCATCGGTCTCTACAGCTGCACCGTCAGTTCCCATAAGCAGAGTATTGCGGTTACAATTATCTGTATAATCTCCTATCTTAAGATTGCTTTTAGAATCGCCTTTAAGCTTCAGTGTACCGTTTTGAACCAGCAAGACTGTGTTTCCATTATCATTATCATTGGATTTAGATTTATCATCAGCATAAATTTTTACAGTGCCGGATACCGTCATCGTTCCGTTACCATCATAATATATGTAGTTATCATTGTCGGAGACACTCGAATAAGTCATGGAACCACCATTATAGTCATTACCGCTGAAAGTATAAAACCCTGTATCCAATTTCTGTCCGTTTATGTACACCGAAACCGTCTGTGTCTGCTCCTGCTCATTATTTGCCTGTACAGGCACTGCATCCGTTATTTTCCATATCAATATCGCAGCAAATGCTGTCAGTATTACCAATCCAATTTTACTCATACTCCCGTTTCTTCTCATACTCATGCCTTCATCTCTCCTGCTTTTTATTATGTGCTTAAACTCCACACCTAATTAGATGAAGCTTATCAAAATATCCGACATGCTTCAAGCAAACCTTTTTGCCCAAAATTTTAAACTCAAAGCCAAACTTTTTACCTAACTTTTTTCTTCAATCCTGCAATATTCCTATGTAAAAGGCTCCTTAAAAAAACGATCTCCGGTTCATTTTCCTGACAAAAAAAAGAGCGAATAAATCGCCCTTTTTTTCTGACTCAAGTTAATTTAATAAGAACACCTTTGCCCCATGGCTCTTTAGAGATACCTTCAGAATCTCCTTAGCTTCCACGGCTTCTTTACTCCAAAGCTCTTTTCCCTTTAATGTTCCTTCAAACTCCATATCCGAAAGAGGTACGGAAATTTCACTGTTTCTTTCTCCAAGATTAAATACTGCTACATAGTAACCGCCGTTTGCCGAGGCTGCCATCCATAGCACATGTTCAACACCATCGATTTCGCGTCTCCATACCTGATGGGAAAAACGTGCATCTGCATGCATTTTAAGTATATCTTCGTTGGTAATGAGGCTCATGGTAAACTCATCAAACCCTGTCATTTCTCCTCCGATAATTAACGGGGAACGAAGAATACTCCACAAGGTAAGCATTGTAATCTGTTCGTCTTCCGTGAAATTGGTGCGGTTTTTAGGATCGTAAACCTGACGAATCGGTCCGATGGGAAGCATGTCTGCATCCGGCCAGTGTCCCGCGCCCGCATGGGTACACCATTTTTCCGCACGTTCAAACATGTTGTAAAGAAGCTTCCAATCATCCCAGAAGTCATCGGTAATTCGCCACATGTTGGAAATCTGCTTGTAAAGCTCTGCTTTTTCGAGGAGGGCAGGTCCCGGTGACAGGCTTAAGATCATCTCTCTTCCGCAGCCGTGAAGGGATTCGCTTAACATTATCAATTCTGCTTCTTCGTGGGGAAGTTCTCTGCAAATATCATCACATTTAATGAAATCTACGCCCCAGGAAGCGTAAAGCGCAAAAATACTGTCATAGTACTCCTTTGCACCTTCTTCTTCCGGATCTACTCCGTACATATCCGTATTCCAATGACAGATACTATCGGTCTTTGCAATCTCTCTTGCCGTTCTGTCGGATTTAAGAATCTTCGTGTTCTTGGAAACTGCCTGTCTCGGAATTCCTCTCATGATGTGGATACCGAATTTAAGTCCCAGGGAATGCACATAATCCGCAAGTGGCTTAAAGCCTGCTCCGTCTTTGGCAGAAGGAAAACGATTCACTGCCGGAAGCAGTCTTCCGTATTCATCCATCGTAAGATCCGCAAAAGGACGATATTCATTTGTCACAGCCCCGGGCTCCGACCATTGGATATCCACGGTAATGTATTCCCATCCGTATTGTTTCAGATGCTCTGCCATAAACTTGGCATTCTTACGTACTGTTTCTTCGGTAACAGCCGCTCCGTAGCAGTCCCAGCTGTTCCATCCCATCGGTGCAATTTTAGTGTTCATTTTCTTTATCCCTTCCTGCATATTTTGCTAAACAATATAATACCATTAAATTATAGCAAAACGTAACCAAAAAGTATCATTTTTGAAAACCATTAATAGTATTCTGACTATTTTAGGACTTCTATCTTGCTTCTATTGATTCTCTTAAAGAAAACATGTCCAATCAAACAGGCAATAACTTCAGTTATAGGAAATGCCCACCAGATAAACGAAACATCCAGCTGTCCGTTTTTTACAAAAATAGAGAAAAATCCGGCAAGCGGCAACACTATAATCAATTGCCTGATCAGTGAGATTATCAGCGATTCCATTCCGCCTTTCAGTGCCTGGAAAATTCCCTGATAGGCTATATTGATTCCGGCAAAAATGAAGCTAACAGAAATAATTCTCATTGCTCCTA
>CAZCPW010000001.1:0-37900 GCA_964499925.1 uncultured Lachnospiraceae bacterium | reverse complement strand
TTCCGATATACTGGGGATTCATAGCTGCAACCTGCATTGCAACGTTTGTCAATGCATTCTTAACACTGTCGTCGTTTCCGGCACCGTTTGCGGCAACCAATACACCGATACGTCCGCCGCCGTGGATATAAGAAACAACAGCATCGCCTTCAACCTTTACGAATCTTCTGAAGGAAAGCTTCTCGCCGATCTTTAAGGTCTTCTCTGCGAACTGTTCTGTAAGCCCTGCATCAAGTAAGGCCTGAACGTCTTCACCGTTCATTCCGCCGTTATATGAGGAAGCCAAAGCGGTATCTGCAACAGACTGTACGAAATCCTGGAATACTTCGTTCTTGGCAACGAAGTCGGTCTCGGAGTTTACTTCACATACAACTGCCTTGTTTCCGTCAATTGCAACACGGCAAATGCCTTCTGCTGCAATTCTGGAAGCCTTCTTTTCCATCTTGGCTGCGCCGCTCTTTCTCAAGAATTCAACGGCTTCATCCATATTTCCGTTTGTTTCGTTAAGTGCCTTCTTGCAATCCATCATTCCGGCACCGGTCATTTCACGTAACTCTTTTACCATGCTTGCGGTAATGTCTGCCATGATTATATTCTCCTTGTTCTATTAAGCTTCTGCGTTAGCAATTTCTTCGATGTCGGTAGCTGCTGCTTCTGTATCGGCATTTGCATCCTGAACATCTACTGCTTCACCCTGATTTGCCTCGATAACTGCATCAGCCATCTTGGAAACAATAAGCTTTACGGCTCTGATAGCATCATCGTTGCCGGGAATAATATAGTCAAGTTCTTCGGGATCGCAGTTTGTATCGCCGATACCGAGTAAGGTAATTCCCAAAGACTGAGCCTCGGATACACAGATGTGTTCCTTCTTGGGGTCTACTACGAAAATAGCATCGGGAATTCTCTTCATGTCCTTGATACCGCCAAGGTTCTTCTCAAGCTTGTCCCATTCCTTCTGAAGGTTTGCAACTTCCTTCTTGGGAAGTACATCGAAGGTTCCGTCGGTAGACATGGTCTCGATAGCTTTTAAACGTGCGATTCTTGACTGAATTGTCTTAAAGTTTGTAAGCATGCCGCCGAGCCATCTCTCGTTTACATAGTACATACCGCATCTCTCGGCTTCGGTCTTAACCGCATCCTGAGCCTGCTTCTTGGTACCTACGAAAAGAATGATACCACCCTGAGCAACGATATCGGAAATTGCGTTGTAGGCTTCGTCAACCTTGCCAACCGACTTCTGAAGATCGATGATGTGGATACCGTTTCTCTCTGTGAAGATGTAAGGAGCCATCTTAGGGTTCCATCTTCTGGTCTGGTGTCCGAAATGAACACCTGCTTCAAGCAACTGCTTCATTGAAATAACGCTCATTTTAAAATCCTCCGTTTTGGTTATTCATCCGCATGTACCCTTTTGTCCGTCAACCGGGGCGTTTACCGGCACCGACGGAAGTATCATGCGTGCTTTTTAGTCACAGCGGGTAGATTATATCATCTGCCTTCGCTCAT
This sequence comes from uncultured Lachnospiraceae bacterium, assembly GCA_964499925.1. Lineage (GTDB taxonomy): Bacteria > Bacillota > Clostridia > Lachnospirales > Lachnospiraceae > UBA1258. Next base: position 36,391 of record CAZCPW010000001.1, on the reverse strand, counting down.
TGCAAGAACTTTTAATTCTTTTTCGTGATAATTTTCGCTATCGTCTCAAAATCCGAATCCGGTGCGATTTCAAAGGTTCCCACACAGATATACTTGTCATACCCTTCTTTGCAAAGATATTTGTCGAATTCGACAGCCGACTCGACCAAGCCAGCTTCGTAAAGCCTCCTGCTCACGCTTACCGAGCTGTCTCCCCTGACTATTGTCAAGGTAACGGTTTCTCCGTTGTCTGCATATCCGTCTTCGCCTTCCGGCATTGGATTGATATGTGTTTTTTCACTGTCATTTTCTTTATCCGAGTCCAAACCCGAAATATCGTCTTTGGTCTGTTCCTCATTCATCGAAGAATCGACGCGTTCCTCCGTTTCCGTGTTTGCGCTTACGGAAGTTTCTTCTTTTACATCATTTGCGCTTACGGAATCTTCTTTAACAATATCATTGGACGATACATCATTATTGCTTATTTCATCGTCACCTGATATGCTTGATTCCGCACTATTCTCAATAAGGGTACTGTTGTCTATTTCTTCGACGGGTCTTGCTTCCCTGCTGTTTGAAGCACCCATAACAAGTGCCGCCACTATTATGCCGGCACCTATTCCTCTCAAGTAAGATTTAATATTCATTTGTCTGCCCTCTTTACGGAGTAAAGATCAAGCACCAGCTTTACCTCTCCGACTCCGAGGTTAAGCTCCTTGGCAATCTGCATGTTGGTCTTGCCTTCTTCGTGGAGCTTTCTGATGAGCTCGTTTGAATTCTTCTTTCCGTCGTTTAATATTTCCGAGGTTTTCTTTTGCGACCTTTCCTTTGTCTTGGCACTCGTATTTTTCCTGTTAGCGGGCTTTTTTTCTTCCGGCACGGAAGCGATTATATTTTTTGAATCTGCCGGAATAATCTCGGGTTTGAAAGGAGTAAAGACCTTAGGCTCTTCTTTCTCTTTGGGCGCCTCCGTCTTTTCGTCCTCAACCTTCTTTAAAATTTCATTCTTGACGGTTTCAAGTTCTTCCTTTGAAACCTTTATCTCCTCACCGGCAGTCTTAATCTTTTCATCCTTGTCATTGAGCATGTCATAAAGAAAAACCGCTTCGTTGTGATTGTCATTAATCTTTTTCAAAACCGAATCCGAATAATCCGAAACCTCCATAATCTTCTCGTTTGAGAGCTTTTCAAGGGCACGTTCCGTTTTTTCGACAGAATAGTTCACGGTTTCTTCGACCATGTCATCTATTCTCGACTTTGCATTTTCAACTTCCCTGTTAATCAGATTGCGTATTTCTTCCTCGTGATCCTCTTCTTTTTTCTTTTTCTTGTCGGGGATAAAGAAACTCACTGCGAAAAATACACCGCCTATACACAGTAAAACTATTTCAGTAACACTCATATCTCTTCTCCGGTTTAAATTCTTACATCAAACCCTGAGCCTATTTCCTTTCTGACTACGTGGCCACCGCCATCGTCTTTCTTTTTCCTGTTACGTCCGCCGTCTCCGTAATACTCGTTTGAGCCCTTTTCTTTTGAATCAAACTCGTGCTGATAGGGCTCGGTATCGTCCTTTTTTTCAACGGTATTAATCCGTTCGTCGACATGCCTGTCGACAGTGGTCTCAGAGTTCATCTGATTGACCAAAGGCCTGTTGTCCTCCTGCTGCTTTATTTGCGCAAAATCCTGAACTCTTTGTATTCCCCCCGAAAGTTCAATCGGACTGATTCCCATTTTGCCTCCAATACGGTTCTATCCTCTAATAGATAGCAACCATCTTTACATCACCCGCTTCTTTAATGAAACGGCAATACTTAAGCTCACTCTTGACGACCTGTGACACATCCCCGATGCATATTTTTGTGCCGGGATAAACAACACCGGTCACTATTACCTGGCCTGTCGTGGGAGCATCTTTGTCAAATTTTTCCAGAAGACCTTTTAAATCATTTTCAATATCGGCAAGCTTTCCGCTTAGATCTTTATTAAGGACCGCAAGCTTTTGAAGCTGCGTCAACTGATCTCCCGAAAGCTTAATTCCTTTATGAAGCTTCTCCATTGCACCTTCAAGTACGGGTTTAATGGTCGAAAGCTGTTTTATGACGGCGGTCTTCGCTTTTTGAAGTTCCTGAATATTTGCCTTTGCTCCGGCATCCATCCCGACTTCAACTATCGTATCCGCGCCCATATTCGAGCCGAGATTTCTTACCTCTATGGAATTCGTGGCACTTACGCGGCCGCCTGAGATAAAGCCTCTTTTACCTACTACCTTTATTTCCGTTCCGGCAATTACCGTAGAGTGAAGTATTGATTCGGAAGTAACAAAGCCCCCGGCTGTAATGGTAGCATTTTCTATAAATTTCGCAACTATATTTCCGCCGGCTTTTAACACGCCCTTATGCATTCCGTTCATTCCGCGGGCAATGGTGATGTTTTCACCGGCTTCAAGGTAGGCGCCTTCAACGACACCCCTTACCTCTATCGAGCCCTTTGCCTTAACGGTAAAGTTTTCGCAGACATTTCCGTTGATGCAGATGCTTCCGTCGTAATCAATGTTTCCGACCGAGGTATCGACATTTTCTATTTCAAAAACATTTGATACAAAGACCTTTCCCTCTACGTAGGAAACATGTCCCGACACGAGGGAGACAAGCTCGTCATCCTTGCATTCGATATTGTGACCATACTTCAGTACTTCCCTTTTGACGTCTCTCGGCTTGATGAGCTCGCCCTTTACATTTTGTCCGGGAGTACCGCTTGTCTCGGGATAAAGTCTTGCAAGCACGTCGCCCTTCATGCAGTGATTTATGGTATTTAAATTAAAGAAGTCTACCGACCCGTCTTCTTTAAGAGTCGGCTTGGCATGAGGATCCGTGTTAAAGAAATATTCGATTCTCGCATCCGTTCCCTGCACAACATCAAGACCTCTTGCAAGTACTGTATCGGTACCGTAAGGCCTGTCCTTTAAGAATTTATCGATTGCGGCATCATCAAAGCCATAGACCACTCCGCGGTTTTTGAATTCCCGCATGAACTCGTCCTTCGGCATGAGTTCCCCGCCTTCAAAAGGCGGATACATCCTGACCGTAACCGTCATATTGTCCGGTGAAATAATGATCTTTACAAACTCACCGTCCTTGTATTTAAATTCGGTGTACGTAGGAAAATAAGCCGTCTTTTCAAGGGTTGAAACCTTGTCCGCCAAAGCTTTCATATCATAAGAAATATTTTTAATGGATAAATATTCAAAAAGATCATCCCGATTTACGGGATCCCCTCCATCCGTCGGCGGAATGAGTTTAATGCAGCACATAGAATTGTGCGGAAAAATCTGAAAATACCCGTTCATACCTAACCTCCCAAACTGCCTGTCAAAATTCCAAAGGCATTCTCTTTCGAATTGGGTTCCCGTCCCAATTCGACACTACATAATTTCCGTTAATATACCCATATACTTTCCCAGCTTAACCTTCATCTTCTGAAGTGCTCTCGTGTGAAGCTGAGAAACTCTTGATTCGGTGACCTCCAAAGTGAAGCTTATTTCCTTTAAGGTTAAATCTTCGTAATAGTACAGTAAAATAACCTGTCTTTCTTTTTCCGTTAAAGTATCAATGGCCTCCTTGAGCTTCTCCTTAAGCTCCTTTTTGTCCAAAGCCTCCTCGGGACCTTCGTAATGAGAAGCCAGATTCTTCTCATTCGGCACCTCCGCTCCGCTTTCCATAAACTCGTTTAAGGATATAACGTTGGTAACCTTTAACTGACATTGCAGTTCGTTTAACTCATCTCCCGAGATATTGAGCCTTTCGGCGATTTCCTCGTCAGTTGCCGGATGACCCTTTTCAAGCTCGATTGAAGCCATCGCGCTGTCCAATTCTCTCTGACGTTTTCTGACGGTTCTCGGTATCCAGTCCATCTTACGAATTTGGTCCAAGATTGAGCCTCTGATTCTGAGGCTTGCATAGGTTTCAAACTTAACATCCATGTGCGGATCGAATTTGTCTATCGCATCGATAAGCCCGAAAATTCCGTAGCTGACCAAATCTTCATACTCGACATTATAGCCTAAATACATACTAAGGCGCCCCGCTACTACTTTCACTAACGGAGCGTATTCCAAAATCAATTGTTCACGTATGTCGGCACTTTTCCCCGCGCCGTATTTTTCCCACAGCTTTTTTCTTTCCTGCTCGTCCATGTGCGCATTCCATCCTCTGAAGTTCAGGCTTCAATCCGCCCTTAAGAATCTTTCTTCGTATCCGTTTCGGATTCTTTGCTGTCCGCTTCTTTCTCTATTACCTCGCCCTCATCGGAAATCTTCTTATCCTTAAGATTTTCTTTTTCAATATGGTCAAAAAAGAGCTTTATCAGGGAACCGATAAAATAAAAAATAACAAAGGTCGCAAGCAATGCAATGAGCATCGTCTTCAACCCCAAGCCTTTAATATAAACCGTTAACGATGTGACTGTTCCCGCTACAAGCATTATCACCAAGGGAATCTGCTGTCTCTTCAAGACTATATGACCCTTTCTTCCTTGCCGACCGCTCTGATTACGTAATCGCCGGTCTCAGGATAAAAAATAACGGTGCGTCCGTAAGAATTGCCCGTATCCTCTGCAAGAATCGGAATTCCAAGCTCTTTAAGCTTCTTCTTGCTTGCCTCAACATTTCTGTCTCCGACTCTCACAAGTTCGCTGTTATTCTGGAAGGCAAACATTTGGGCTCCGCCGGCTATCTTTGCGACCATTCGGCTCCTCTTTGCACCGTTTAGTTCCATTTGCCTTACCAATTCTTCTATCCCGGTATCTGCAAATTTGTAAATATTGCTGTTATTTTTGATTGCAAGCGAATCCGGCAGCATTATATGTGCAAGACCGCCCACTTTGGTTAACTTGTCGCGAATGGCGATACCGACGCAGGAACCGAGTCCCAGCGTCGTAACTCCGTCGGGGCTCTTTACCACCTTTAAGTCTGCCATCCCGACCTTTACTATCTCACTCATATGCACTCCTGCGAGTTATTACATATTTATTCCCAGCGCACTTAATATTTTAGCATATGACTCAAGCTCGGGCACCAAAATAAAGTAACCGTCTATCTCATAGTCATCGCTGAACTGGGTTTGGATAAGCAAAAGCTTATCGCCTAAAGTACCGAATTCAATTGCAGGAACGCTCAATATGGCACCGGCCATGTCTACCGTAAGATCCGGAACCGAAGGGTGAATCTTTAGGTTTGTAAGAGTTGAAAGTGAATTCAAATAAGCTCCGGTAATGATATTTCCGATTTCCTTGAGTGCGGAAATCTCCATATCATCAAAGTTTTCACCCTTCGGAGCCATTCCGCCGAAAAGCTTGTCTACCAGATGAAAAGCACTTTCTTTTTCAAGCAGGAACATAATGCTTCCGGTTATATCGCCTTCAACCAAAAGGTAAATTCCGGCCATTATGGTTTCTTCACCGCCCATTAAGGTTCCGACCTCATCAAAATCGAGAAGTCTTACCTGCGGAACCTTCATGTCAACCTTACAATGAAGCATTTCGGCAAGAGCGGTTGTTGCATTTCCCGCTCCGATGTTTCCGATTTCCTTTAGAACATCGTAGTACTGTTCCGATAAAGAATCTAAACTGAGTTCACTCATATGTGAATTCCTCTTATTCCTTTTCTCCTATAACTGCGTTTAAATCAAGGATTGAAATGAGTTCATTTCCGTACTTTCCGACGTTTGAAACGAAGTTTACATGGTCGGAAAGATTGTCCTGAGTAACCTTTTCAATCTGTGTGCTGTCAAGGGTAACAACCTCTTTCACCTCGTCGACGATTATTCCGATTGCGCCGTTTGAGTCTACCTTCAGAATAATAATACGGGTATTCTTGGTAATCTCATCCTCCGGAAGTCCCATCTTTAAGCGAAGGCTCATAACCGGAACCACGATGCCTCGAAGATTGATGACTCCCTTTAAGTGAGTCGGCACCTTCGGAACTCTTGTAATGTGCTGCATACGTACAATATTGTCTACGTAGCTGATGTTGATACCGTATTGCTCGTCGCCGATTTTGATAACTATATACTGGGTGACTGTGATGTCTCCCTGAGTTCTTAATTCATCCATCGAAATTTCCTCCTTAAATCAAAGCATTCGCATCAAGTATAAGTGCAACTTCGCCGTCGCCTAAAATCGTGGCTCCGCTGATAAATTTGCATTTGCTGATATACTTGCCTAAGGACTTGATAACGATTTCCTGCTGTCCCATAAGTTCATCGACCACAAGACCTGCGAGACGATCGCCCTTCTTGACGATTACGACCATCAGATTGTCATCCTTGTTCTTTGACGATTCAACTTCAAGCACATTTGAAAGCCTGATAATCGGGATTACCGAGCCGCGAAGCTGAATAACTTCCTTTGCCTGAACAAGCTTTATTTCGTTTGCGGGCACATCTTCTATGGTCTGAATCGAGCCTAAAGAAATGGCGTACTTTTCATTGCCTACGACAACCATAAGTGCCTGAATGATTGCAAGTGTAAGAGGAAGTCTTACGGTCCAGGTACTGCCTTCACCGAGCTTACTCTTTACCTCTACCTCACCGCTTAAGGCTTCGATTTTTGACTTAACAACGTCAAGTCCAACGCCGCGTCCGGAAATTTCCGATACCTGCTCTTTGGTAGAGAAACTCGGAAGGAACAATAAATCGATGATTTCCTTGTCCGACATGTTCTCGGCCTGTTCGACAGTAATCGTACCGCGCTCAATTGCTTTATTTTTAACCTTTTCAACGTCAATTCCGTTACCGTCGTCTCTTACTTCGATGACAACGTTATTTCCGTCCTGGTATGCATCCAAATAGATATTTCCGACTTCCGGCTTTCCTCTCTGGAGTCTGACCTCTGCGGATTCAAGTCCGTGGTCTGCGGAATTTCTGAGTAAGTGCATCAACGGATCGCCGATTTCATCGACAACGGTTCTGTCAAGTTCGGTTTCTTCACCTGACATGTGAAGTTCCATCTTCTTGCCAAGGCTCTTCTGCAAGTCTCTTATCATACGAGGAAACTTACTTACAACCGATTCGATTGGAACCATTCGAACTTTCATCACCGATTCGTGAAGATTGGTGGTCACGCTCTCAAGGTATTCAATCTGCTCATTGAAATTTGAATTATGTGATACGCCGTCGGTACTCGATGCCGAAACAAGCGAGTTCTTTGCGATGATAAGCTCACTTACGAGATTCATGAGTACGTCGAGTTTTTCGATGTCTACACGAACCGTTCTGTTTACAACCGGCTTCGCGGTTGCCTTTTTGTCGGTTGCGGCGGGCTTCGCAGTTTCCTTTGCCGCAGGCTTTGCCACTGCCGGCTGAGTTGCTGCTTTCCCAGGCTCCTCTGCCTTAGGCTCTGCCTTTTCGGTCTTTGCACCCGCGAAGTCGGCATCGGTAAGCTCGCGTCCCAAAGCATCCTCTATTTCCGAGACATTCTTTACGGCCGCAACAACGGTATCGTAAGAATCTCCCGATACAACTATTACACTGAAATCAAAATTAAACTTTTCATCCTCTATATCCTGAGTCGAAGGATTCGACAAAAGAATTTCTCCGTGTTCTTCCAAAGCCTTGAATACAAGGAACGCACGGGCTGCCTTTAAAATGCAGCTTTCCTGCACCCAAACGGTAATTCCGTAAAAATGCTGTCCGGATTCCTTTGCCTTGTCAAACAAATCCTTCTCGATATCGGAAAGCTTTATCTCCTGCCATTTTTCTTTGGAGTTTTCCGAAGCTTCCGAAGGCTTTTCTTCCTTAACGGTTTCCTTGGCAGGTTCGGGTTCCGCTGTTTCGCCGCCCTTTGAATTCAAAATGTCATTCAGGGCTTTTATAATGGGTTCATTGTCGTTTGTACCTTCATCCGAGGTTTCCTGAATGAGTGAAACATATCCTTCCAATGCATCAAGGCACTGGAAAAGAATATCTATCATATTAGGCTGAACCTTGATATTCCCGTTTCGAACCTCAGAGAAGACGTTCTCCATGTCATGCGTGAGATTCTGCATGCGCTTGTAGCCCATGGTTCCTGCCATACCTTTTAAAGAATGGGCAGCTCTGAATATCTCATTAATCGTGTCCATATTCTCAGAATCCTGCTCAAGTTCAAGAATCTGAGTGTTCAAACTCTGCAAGTGCTCCTTGGATTCATCCAGGAAAATTTCAAGATACTGACTAACATCCATTTTAGTTGACTCCTACATTCATGACTATCTCCGATGCAACATTTTTCAGCGGAACGACAGTGTCCGTAAGGCCTGCATTGAAAATCGCCTTCGGCATCCCGTAAACCGTGCTGGAGCTTTGGTCCTGTGCGATAACGTAAACTTTTTTCTTTTTCGATAGATTCACGATTCCTTCGGTTCCGTCAGCTCCCATTCCGGTAAGGACTACACATACGACCTTGTCCTCCGAACAATTGGCAAGGGACTCAAACATGTAGTTTGCTGAGGGTTTTACACCTTCTCTTGTCGGTTCGTCACTGTAGCGAACCTTGAACTGTCCGTTTGCATTGTCAATATTCAAATGCTTACCGCCCATTGCAACATATGCATGACCCGGAGAAAGAACTTCTCCGTCAACAGCCTCCGAAACCTCGAGCTCGCTTAAATCATTAAGTCTCTCGGCAAGTGACTTCGTGAAGCCCGCCGGCATATGCTGTACTAAAACGACCGGACATTTTAGATTTTTGGGAAGCTTCGGGATAACTTCCTGTAAAGCTTTTGGTCCGCCTGTTGAACTTGCTATCGCTACGATTTGCTTTCCCTTTATGGCGTTTGACGATCTGCTTGCAAGCTCTAAGAATTTCTTGGTTGCTTCCTCGGATGCCTTCTTTTCGTCGGGAGTTTCCTCGGCAAAAGAAGAAGGATTGCTCATGCATGCGGTATCGAGAATCTCAAGTAATCTCTTACTGAATTTTCCTTCCCTGCAGTCTCTTGCGTTTTCGGGCTTATGAACAAAATCAATGGCTCCCAAAGCAAGTGCATCCAAAGTAGTCTTTGCACCGTCATAGGTATCGGTGCTTGCCATAACGACACGGGCGGAAATGTTTTTCTCACGTAAGACCTTTAAAAGCTCAAGTCCGTTCATCTTCGGCATGTTTACATCCAAGACAACGGCATCGTAGCTCTTGCGCATGAGGAGATTCAGTGCTTCCTCCCCGTTTGTCGCGCGATCCTGAACATGGAACCTTGAATCTTGGTTGATTATATCACAGATAACGCTTCTCATAAGTGCAGAGTCATCTGTGACTAAAATATTTTTCATAAATTTTGCTCCATTTAATAAGACGACTAGAAAACGTTCTTATTTTTCCGCATTATTTTTCTTTCTTCTTCGAAGATATATCGAATAATTTCTTCTCGAACATCAACATCAATACCCACAAACTGAATGCTGTGCTCAAATTCACCCGGACGGTTATCGATTGCCTTTCCTCTCAATACTCGTCCTATCATCTCATATTCCTTTAAGTGACCGTTTATATAAAGATTGAAAGAACAGTAAACATACGTATCCACTTCAAAAAGGGTATCGGTAATAAGCCTCATTCCGCCGCCGCTTAAGTCACATATCAGTGCCCGTCTCAACGGAAGTCCCTGTACTATCGTCATACGTCCCTTGTCCACGGAATCGGCTTCATCTCTTTTAAGCTCTCTCATGCGCATGTCAATTACACAGTTGAATCTGTAATATTCACGTCTCTGAAACTTTCTTAAATTGCTCGTAAGTTCAAAAGCAAGCACGTAAATATTGTTGCTCTTATACCTGTCGTATATCCTTGCCGAACACTGATATAACCCTTTTGCGGTATTAAAGCACAAATTGTATTCGCCATCGACCGGAAGCAGGATAAGCTTTGTTTTTTCCATAGGCATCAGAATTTCAAGCTTATCATCCGTAAGTATTGTATTAACCTTGGTAGTGTAAACCTTCGGTTTCTTTTCTTCCTCAGCCATTGCCCGCACTATTGCGGATATTTCAACCTTGTCCCCATCAATCACAATGTCAGATAACATTTACCCCTCCGATTAACCGTTATTTGTATCCTTGAACATTTTTCCCGTTACTATATGTGAGAAGAAGGCTGCCATACCCCTCTTCTTTACGCTTGCCACACTGTCCTTGTTCATAAGGACGCGCGCAATCTGTTCATATGCCAGTGCCGATTTTGCATTCGGAGTCTGAATGGAAACCGGAGTCTGCTGCATAACGGCCTTTGACAGATACGGATCTTCCGGAACCGAACCCAAGAAGCTTACCGGAAGCTTTAAATATCTTTGAACAACCGCATTCAGCTTATTGTAAAGTGCCACACCTTCTGCGGCATTTTGGACCTTGTTTGCCACCATTTTAATCTGTGAGTTTTCGCTTGAAAATCGCTTATGCCTTGCAAGGGCCTTGAGAAGCGAATATGAATCGGTAATCGAGGTGGGCTCGGGAGTCGTAACAAGCAATATCTCTCCGCTTGCAACCAAAAATTCCAAGACCGCATCCGAAATTCCCGCTCCGGTATCGACTATGATTACGTCGGTTATGGCATCAAGCTCGGCAAGGTTCTGAATAATGTAGATAAGATGTTCCCTGCTCAAGTTCGACATGCTCGCAATACCGGATCCCCCGGAAATAAAACCGACATCCATGGGGCCCCAGGTAATAATCTCTTTGATGCTCTTCCCCTGATAAATCAGATCGGCGAGATTGTGCTTTGGAACCGCGCCGAACATTACCTCAATATTCGCAAGTCCGAAATCGGCATCCAATATTATTACGCGTTGTCCCATCTTGCGAAACTGAATCGCAAGATTGATGGAAGTATTCGATTTACCCACTCCGCCTTTACCGCTTGTCACGGTAATAACTCTCGCAACCGGTCTTGAAGGCGCCTGATTCTGGGCTTTGATAATATTTCTAAGCTGTTCTGCCTGATCCATTAATTCCTGCCCCCTAAAAGGTTCTTAACCGTTTTCTGTGCATTAAAGTTTTCAATATCGTCGGGAACGTTCTGTCCGCAGGTCACATACGAAAGATCCGCACCCGTGTATAATTTCAGATTGAGAAGATTACCCAATGCCGTTGTCTCGTCAAGCTTTGTGAATATCAGCTTGTAATCGGTAATCTTCGAATATGCATCGGCAATGGACTTTAGGTCCCTGTATTTGGTAGTTGCGGAAACCACCAGATAAACTTCCTTGTCAACCGAATTGTCAACGGAATGAATGAAACTTCCCATCACGCTCTTCTGTTCTTCATTCTGATGGGAATGTCCCGCCGTATCGACAAAGACATAATCAAACCCGGCAAAATCCTTTAAAGCCGACTCTATTTCCTCTATGGTGTAAATAATCCTGAACGGCACTTCCAAAATATTCGCATAGGTGCGAAGCTGCTCTGCGGCAGCAATTCTGTAGGTATCGGCCGTCAGCAATGCTACTTTCTTTTTAAGCTCGACACTGAATCTCGATGCAATCTTTGCAATGGTCGTCGTCTTTCCGACTCCCGTGGGGCCTACAAAGAAAACTGTCTTCGGTCCGTGCTCGGAAGGAGTAATCGGTGATGCCTTCCCGAATTTAAGTATCATCTTCTGATAGATTCCGGCAAGTACGACATCAATCGGGGTACCGTTTTTGGTCACCTTCTTGGTTTCATCGATAATAGCCTTCGCATAATCCGTATCGACTTCATTGTCAATCATGGTCTTTTCAAGGAGCTCGAAAAAGCACTTAAGCTCGTCGTTTTCTTTTTCCTCAGGGCTTTCCTCCGCAGGTTCTTCGGCCTTTGTCCCGGACAAGACCTTCTCTTCGATAATATTCTCGATATTGTTGAGGCGCTCGTCTATCTTGCTGTCACTTACGGCATTTTCCGACTTTTTGGCCTCTTCCCTTTCTACAATGGGCGCAATCTTCCCGAGTGCCTCGGTGATGCTTCTTGCCTCGACCGAAGATATGGGACCCGCCGCTTCATAATCCTTCTTTTCGGTCTCCTCCTCCAAGGCTACCGTAATCTCCGTAAGCTGCGGTTTCAAAAAAGAAAAAAGTCCTTTTCTTTTTACGCTTTTGACGTTCAGAACGACGACATTCGACCCGAGTTCCTTCTTTGCCGCCTCCAAAGCCTCTTCTTCGGTTTTTCCCTGAAATTTCTTAATAATCATTTACGCTGTTACCATTCCCACTGACTGAAGTTCCACGTTCGACTCTATTTCATTGTAAGAGACTACGACCATATCTTTGTAATATTCCTCCGTAAGCCTCTTAAAATACATTCTCACTATCGGTGATGTAATTACTATCTGATTCTTGCCAAGATCCTCAAGCTTTTTGAGTTCCTTGCCGGTTGCCGCGATAATTGCCTTTGTGCGTTCCGGATCGAGGGTCAGATATGCCCCCTGCTCGGTCTGTTTAACCGAAGCCATGATTTCCTGCTCAACCTTCGGATCCAGGGTTACGACGCTCGTCGTCTCGTTCTGAGGGAAGTATTTGCTTGAAATCGAACGTTTAAGAGCCTGACGCACATACTCCGTCAATATATCCGTATCCCTGGTCGTCGGTGCATAGTCCGCAAGTGTTTCGAATATAGTAAGCAAATCCCTTATCGAAATGCCTTCCTTTAAGAGATTCTGTAAAATCTTCTGAATCTCACCCAAAGACAAAAGCTTCGGATAAAGTTCCTCCACGACTGAAGGATTTGATTCTTTTAAATTGTTTATAAGTGAAGCCACATCCTGACGCGTTAAAAGCTCTGCCAGATGCTGCCTGATAATCTCGGTTAAATGGGTTGCGATGATTGAAGGAGGATCGACAACCGTGTAGCCTAAGCTCTCCGCCCTCTCTCTCTGACTCTCCGTAATCCATACGGCAGGCAGATGGAAGGAAGGCTCAAAGGTCGGTATTCCCGTTATTTCCTCTTCCACATATCCCGGATTCATGGCCATATAATGGTCAAATAAAATTTCGCCCTCGCTTACCTGTATACCTTTAATCTTGATGATATACTGATTCGGATTTAACTGAATGTTGTCACGCAGACGAATAATCGGCACAACGGTACCAAGTTCCAAAGCTATCTGTCGTCTGATCATTACGACACGGTCCAAAAGGTCACCGCCCTGGCTGACGTTTGCAAGGGGAATGATTCCGTATCCGAATTCGAGTTCAATCGGGTCAACCGAAAGAAGGGAATTGACATTCTCCGGCTGCCTGATTTCCTGGGCCTCCGCCTCTTCCGTTTCGGTCTCCGTCTCGATTTCCTTGGTCTCTATGCTCGTCTGTATGATACGTCCCGCGACTATAAAGGCAGCTCCGAGTACCACGAAGATAACGGGGTTAAGCGGAGTAACTATACCGAGAACCGCTATAACGCTTCCGACTATGTATAAGGCCTTCGGAATTCCGAAAAGCTGGCCTACGAGCACACTTCCGAAATCCGCAGAACCCGAACCTTTTGTTACCAGAATACCGGTTGACAAAGATATCAAAAGCGAAGGAATCTGGCTTACAAGTCCGTCACCTATCGTAAGAATGGCATAGGTACTGAAGGCGGTAGCGACATCGTCACCTCTCTGCGTCACTCCCATTATAACACCGCCGGCGAGATTAATAACCGTAATAATCAGGCCCGCAACGGCATCTCCCTTTACGTACTTTACGGCACCGTCCATGGAGCCGAAGAAGCTTGCTTCCTGCTGAATCTTTTCACGTCTGATTTTTGCTTCTTTATCCGTGATGGTACCCGTATTCAGATCGGCATCGATGGCCATCTGCTTACCGGGCATTGCGTCGAGGGTAAATCTTGCGGTTACTTCCGCAACTCTTTCGGAACCTTTGTTGATGACTATAAACTGAATCAGTATCAGGATAATGAACACGATGATGCCGACCGCAACGTTTCCCGAACCCACGAAGCTGCCGAAGGTTTCTACGACGTTACCGGGAGATCCGGTCGTAAGGATCAGTCTCGTTGACGAAACATTCAGTGCGATACGAAATATCGTCGTAAAAAGAAGGATGGTGGGAAAGTAGCTCATTTCGAGTACTTCCTTTGTGAACATTGCCACAAACAATATCAAGAAAGCGATTGATATGTTGATGGCAAGGAGTATGTCAAGGAGCCATGAAGGAATAGGAACTATGAGCATGATAAATGCCGCAAGTACGTATAAAGCAACGCCTAAATCCGCTTTTTTCATTCCCACTCCTTTCTCATCCTAATATTGGGGATTTGTCCCCTAAATCACACCTTACCCTTCAAATGATAAACAAAAGCCAAGACCTCCGCAACTGCCTGATACAGTTCCTCCGGAATTTGCTCTCCTATTTCCACGTTCGCGTAAAGCATCCTTGCCAGGGGCTTGTTTTCAACGATCTCGATATCGTTTTCCCTGGCAATTTCTTTTATTTTTTGAGCCAGATAATTTTCACCTTTGGCAATAACTATCGGCGCATTGTATTTCTCCGAATCGTACTGAATCGCAACCGCATAATGCGTAGGGTTCGTGATGACTACGTCCGCCTTCGGAAGATTCTGCATCATACGCCTTTGTGAAACCTCACGCATACGCTGCCTGATTTTACCCTTAATCTGCGGATCGCCTTCCTGCTGCTTGTACTCTTCTTTGATTTCCTGCTTGGTCATCTTCAAATCATTCGAATACTTCCACTTCTGGTATGCAAAATCGGCCAGGGCAATGATCAGATAAGCCGCCGAAACCCTTATTCCGAGGTTGATGAGCAGGTTTCCTCCGTAGGCAATTCCCTGATTTAAAGTCATGTCGTAGAGTAAAAACAAACCGTTTGCATTATCCTTTATGTAGTTGTAAGCAACAATCAGTATGACTAAAACCTTAAGTATGGATTTAATCAGCTCGACTACCGCATTCTTTGAAAAAATACGTTTAAACCCGCTTAAGGGACTTATTTTCGAACCCTTAGGCTCCAATGGCTTTGCAGTCGGATGCCAGCCGACCTGCGCCACGTCGCACAGGAATGATACAAAGAAAGCGACTATCAATACCGGTGCCAGAATTATCAGCATTTGCAATAAACATTGTATATAGAGGTTGATTAAATCCGCCTCATTGACTCTGCCGTCATAATTCTTTAAATATTCGGAAATGTCATCATAGGAAAGTGAAAACATTCCCACAAGCTTTTCCGCCAACGTTTCGGTATAAACTTTCAAAAGGATAAACAAAGCCAACAAAGAAAATGCATTTTCGATTTCTTTTGACTTTGCGACCTGACCTTCTTTTCTGGCGTCCTGTCTCTTTTTCTCGGTTGCGGGTTCTGTTTTTTCTCCGCCCGGGCCCTCTGCGAAAAAGTAAAGATTGTATCTTAACGTCACAACATGGCCTCCATAAACATCGTCATGGACTTCTTAACCTCGGAAAGAATCAGTGAGGAAGCAGTCGGGAGCATGGAAACCGTTAAAAACATAACTGTAAGTCCCAATAAAATTTTAAGCTGAATACCTACGGCAAACATATTAAGCTGCGGTGAAACCTTTGCCAGGATTCCCAGTATTCCGTTTAAAAGAAGCATCGAACAGAATACGGGAAGGCAAAGCCTGAAGCCCAAAGAAAGGTAATCACCCAAAAAGGTAATCATCGAAGTAAGTAACTTTTCAGAGGAAAATACCGCCCCGTTTATTGGGATGAGATTAAAGCTTTCACAAAGTGCAGAAAGTACATACTGGTACAGTCCGCTTATCAAGAGCATCAGCGTAACCGTGTAATTGTAATAAGTACCGCTTATGGTAACACTGTCATTCGAAACTGGATCGAAAAGCGAAACCATAGAAAGGCCGATTTCCGTGTCGACAAGCTGACCCGCGAAATTCAATATGGAAGTGCAGATTGCCGCGGAATATCCGATTACGAGTCCGGTTACCGCTTCCTTCATCACAATAATCGCATATCCCAAAACCGTATTGTATTCAAGGCTTCCCTTGTCAATCGTCTGATATATGAGTGTCGAAATAAGTACTCCTATGCCGATTTTCACCATGTTCGGAGTATCGTTCATGCCAAAAAAGGGGGCTACCATTATAAAGCATGTAACCCTCACAATTACCAAAAGAAACAATTCAAGCTCAGTAAGCGAGAACGTTAAATCAAGCACCCTTAACTCCTTTAATCTCTAATGTATATAAACGGAAAAATCCGTCCAAAGTTCTATCATGTAATCTTTCAAAGTACTGAGCATCCAATACCCTGTAATGGCAAGTCCCAGAAACACTCCGATTATCTTCGGAACAAACGTCAAAGTCTGTTCCTGTATCGAGGTTACCGCCTGGAAAATACTTACAATCAGACCTACGACCAAGGAAATAATAAGTGTAGGCGCACTCAAAAGAATGATTATGTATAAACCCTTACTGACTATCTGAACTATTCCGTCAATTGTCATGTCAAACACCTGCCTTACATAAACGATTTAACAAGTGAACCGATTATCAAATTCCATCCGTCCGCCAGCACGAAAAGCATTATCTTAAACGGCATCGAAATTGTCGTAGGAGGAAGCATCATCATACCCATACTCATGAGTACCGATGCGACTATCATGTCGATGACTATGAAAGGTATGTAAATAATGAAGCCGATTAGGAATGCAGACCTCAGCTCACTTATCACAAAGCTCGGTACCAAGACATAATTCGGAATCGATTCTATATCTCCGTCCCATTCAATCTCGGCAATTTCCATAAACAGGCGGACGTCCTTTGTCTGGGTCTGTCCGTACATGAACTCTCTGAAGGGCTGCATACCCTTTTCAATGGCTTCCTCCTGAGTAATCTCTCCGTTGTCGAAAGGGACAATTGCCTCATTGTATGCTGTTTGAAATGTTGACTGCATTATGAAAAAAGTAAGAATAAGCGCAAGGCCTATCAGGACATTGTTCGGCGGTGCCGTCGATGTATTGAGTGCCGACCTCGTAAAATGAAGCACGATGATAATTCGTGTAAAAGAGGTAAGCATTATAAGAAGTAACGGAGCAATTGCTATCATCGTAAGGGTCAGTAAAATTCTTAAAGAACCCGACAGCTCTCCGTTACCGTTTTGGTAAGTGATTGTCAAATCATTTGATATATTAACTTCGTTTAACTCATCAGGCGTTGCAGCAGAACCCGGCTCTGTAATGTTAGTCCTCGTATCCGTTGTGCCGGAAAGATTTGACTCAACACTGTTCGTAAGATTGCTGCTTGCAAATGCCGAAGTCTTAGGAAAAATAAACAATATGCCTACTGTTAAAAGCAGGCACATTGATTTGATAAGCTTTTTCATTTATTGTTTGTCTGCCCCATCATCCTTAGCTCGCTTTAAAAATTCCTTAAAGGAAAAGCTTTCCCCCGAGGACTTCTTTGTAGTCAAAGATTCTTCGTCAATCTCCCCTATAAGAGTGATCTCATCCTTACCCATTCCCAAGGCAAAGGTCTTATCACCGATCTTAACGATTTCGACAAGCTTATTCTGCCCGATTCTCTTTACTTCAAGAATCCGGATATTATCTCCGGGATTTTTTTCCTTTTGATAATTTGCTATCCACCTTGTCACAAAGTAGGTCAGAAAAAGAACGAAAATGAAAATCAGGAGAATAGTTACCAACTGCCCTATCGAAGAGGCAACCGAGGTAAGCAAAAGGCACATCAGCCCACAACCTTCTTAACCGCTTCCAAAACTCTGTCTGCCTGGAAAGGTTTAACTATGAAGTCTTTGGCGCCGGACTGAATGGATTCGATAACCATTGCCTGCTGACCCATTGCAGAGCACATGATTACAACCGCACCGGGGTCATTTGCCTTAATCTTCTTTAATGCCTGAATTCCGTCCATCTCCGGCATGGTGATATCCATAAGTACCAGATCGGGCTTCGTCTCATTGTACTTTTCAACTGCCTTAACTCCGTTTTCGGCTTCGCCGATTACGGTATAGCCGTTCTTGGTGAGAATGTCTTTAATCATCATTCTCATGAAAGCAGCATCATCGCAGATTAAAATATTCTTTGCCATAAATCACACTCCTGTTTATTGCTATTTAATGATTTCCGTTATACGTACAGCGAAGCTTTCTTCGATGACCACAACCTCGCCTTTTGCAACAAGTTTGCCGTTAACAAGTACATCTATCGGTTCGCCGGCAATTTTGTCAAGCTCAACAATCGTACCCGGTGCAAAATCAAGAATTTCCGAGATTGACTTGCTGGTTCTTCCGAGTTCGACCGTTACATTCAAAGGAACATCCATGATAAGGCCGATATTTTCATTGGCCATGATGTTCTTGTAATCTCCGGAGAAATTCTGGAACTGGGCCGTCTGGACATTCATCTGTTGTTGCGGCGTCTGTGTTCCCATGTTCATGCCCATATTCGGCATTCCCATGTTCATACCCTGCATACCCATATTCATGCCTTGCATTCCCATGTTCATGCCCTGCATGCCCATGTTCATACCTTGCATTCCCATGTTCATACCCTGCATACCGGCGTTCATGCCCATGCCCTGCATGCTCATGTCGGGTTGAGAAGGCGTCTGATTGAATTGAGGCTGTGCCGGTGCAGGTGTGGGAGCAGGTGCCGGAGCCGGATTTTCGGTAACCGCAGGTGCCGGAGCCGGTTCGGACCCGAATGATTGATCTAAGAAAGTCTGAACAAGCTTTCTTGCAAATTCAACCGGATATAACTGCATAATGGTTGAATCTACCAAATCGCCTATCTGCATCGTAAAAGCAACTTTGACAAAGGTTCCGCCGAGGAAAGGTGATATATCCTCTCCGTTTTTATACTCTGTAAGGTCAACCAGACTTGCTTCCGGGGGACTGATGTCTATCATGGTGCCGAGCATCGTGGAAAGTGAGGTTGCAGAGGTGCCCATCATCTGGTTCATAGCCTCTGAAATGGCGCTTAAATGAAGCTCTCCAAGCTCTCCGTCTGTGTTGGTGCCGTCACCGCCCATCATCAGGTCCGTAATAACCTTAACGTCATGCTCACGAAGTACCAATATGTTGGAGCCGTCAAGTCCCGATGTATAGTGTATCTGGATAAATACACAGGGCTTTTCGTAATCATCTATAACATTCTGCCAGGTACACATCGTCACAACGGGTGTTGTGATATTGACCTTTCTGTTCACCAAGGAATAAAGTGTCGTGGCCGCCGATCCCATGCTTATGTTGGCAACTTCGCCGACTGCATCTTTCTCGGTATCCGTCAGTGTCTGGTTGTCAGAGGCAGGTGTTCCGGATGTGAATGCTTCGGGCTTTTCTTCAGGTTTGGAATTCCCGACTTCACTCGGATCTATGCCGCTCAGGAGGGCGTTAATTTCGTCCTGAGATAACATTCCGTCCATTTATTATTCCTCCTCCCTGATAACTGAAGTAACCCTTACCGCGTACTTGTCTTTCTCCGTACCCGGAACGGCCCTGAATTTCTTAATATTACCGACGTAAACATCAAGCTCATCGTCTACTCCGGTGTTCAGTTTGATGATATCGCCCATCTGTAAGGTCGAAAAATCATTAACCGAGATAATGCTTTGCCCCATAATTACCTTTAGCGGTATGTCCACCCTCTTAATCAGGGATTCGATATATTCTTGGTAATTTTCTCCGGAATCCTCCTTCATAGTGGAGAACCAGTATTTGGTATTCAGCCTGTCCATGATACTTTCCAGAGTAAAGTACGGAAGGCATACGTTCATGAATCCTTCAACATCGCCTATCTTCATGTTAAGAGTAACGATGGCAATCATTTCGCTCGGAGCAATGACCTGCGCAAACTGCGGATTCGTTTCTATTCTTTCAAGCACGGGGCTTATATCCAAAACGTTCCTCCACGGTTCTCGCATAAGCTGAAGTGAAATAACCAAAAGCTTTTCGATAATCGTCATCTCTATCTCGGAAAAATCTCTGTTTTTCTCGAGAGGGACTCCCTTGCCTCCAAGCATTCTGTCTATCATCGCAAAGCCCAAATTGGCTGCCAAATCAAGAATGATATTGCCTCCGAGAGGCTGAAAATTTATAATTCCCAATATAACCGGATTTGATAATGCATTCGTAAATTCGGAAAAAGTAACCGTTTCCGAGCTTGCTACCGATACCTGTACGTTCTTTCGAAGATATATCGGAAGGTTCGTCGCAAGTAATCTTCCGTAATGCTCATATATGATTTCAAGTGTACGTAAATGTTCTTTGGAGAACTTTGCAGGGCGCTTAAAGTCGTAGTTCTTGACCTGGCGTTCACCCTTGTCCTGCATTTCATCTACATCAAGTTCACCGGTACTCAGGGCTGCCAACAAACTGTCTATCTCATTTTGAGATAATACCTCGCCCAAAAAGTTCACCTCCCTTTATCATGTATCAAAAAACTTACTGATACAGGATGCTGCTGAATGCAACCATATAGATAAATGTAGAACCTCCGTAGGCCTCCTGAATCTTTGAAAGGATTTCAGCCTTCAGCATATCGGGATCTGCCGAACACTCATCCATCGTGTGTCCGCTGATAACATCGATTATAATGCTCTTAAACAATGAGGTGTTAGATGAAACCGTTGACGAATATGTAGCATAATCCTCATGCTTTTTATTCATATAAAGTGAAACAGTTACCATACAGTAATGGTCTTTTCCGTCCTCGCTCTTCTTAAGAGGAATGGTGAGAGAATCGGAAATATCAAAGGCTTCCGAATCCGTTATTGCAACGGTGTCGTCCGTTTCCTCGCTTTCCGTATCAAGCTCCAGGTTTAAAACCGTGGCGATATTGTCTACCAGGGCTGTCGTCTTTTTCGCACTTCCCATGACGGAAAACATCATCACCGCAGTCAACACCACATTAACAATCAGCAGTGCCAAAATCATAATGGAAATAAGATTTTTCTTCATTTATGCTTCCTTTGTATCTTTAATAATTACTCAATTCATGATAAATTTTAATCTCAACACGCCTGTTCAAAGCTCTTCCCTCTGCAGTTGAGTTGTCCGCTATCGGGCAGTACTCTCCGCGTCCGCTGTGCTTGATGTTTGCGGGATCAAGGGATGAATTGTTAATGATAAAGTAAAATACCGAGCGTGCTCTCGCATCACTAAGCTCATCATTGTTGGCGTACTCTGCGGAAGACTGCGGCACATTGTCCGTATGTCCCTCTATTTCGATTTCGTACTTTGCATATCTGTCAAGGATAAGGCTTACCTTCGTAAGAGTCCCCTCAACCGATTCAAGCAATTCTGCCGAACCGGGAGCAAAAAGAATGGCACCCTTAAGTGTAAGCTTTACATACTGGCTGTTAAAGTCGAGACTAACCTCGTCGGCAATATTATTTTCTTCAAGAGCCTCTTCAATCTGACCGGCAAGTGACTCACTTGCCTCAAGCTTTAAATTCTCGACATTGTCAAGGTCGTTCTGCTTGTCGTCGAACTCATCGGCATCCTCGTCATTTTCAGCCATAGCACCGGTAGAATTTATATAATTGTCAAGTTCGTTTAACTGGCTTACGCCGTTACTGATTAAAACGCCGTCTCCTATTGCCGCACTCCCTGCCGTGAATATACTGAAGGTACTCTGAAATGAAGCGGCAATTGCATCAAACTTTGCTTCGTCAACGTTTGCCGAAGCATAAAGAAGTACGAAGAAGCAAAGAAGCAGATTCATAAGGTCTGAAAAGGTATCTTTCCATAAGAGGGCCGGCGGCGCATCTTCTTGTTTCCTTTTTGCCATTATTCCTGTCCTCCCTCTTCGGTGCCGGCCGAAGCGCGCTCTGAAGGAGCCAAGAAAGATTTAAGCTTCTCTTCTATGACACGGGGGTTCTCGCCTGCCTGAATGGAAAGAAGGCCTTCAATCATAATTTCCTGAAGCTGGCTTTCCGCAGCGCTGTTCTTTTTAAGCTTAACCGAGGCAGGGGTAAACAACCAGTTTGCCATCAGCGATCCGTACAAGGTAGTCAGCAAGGCAACTGCCATTGCGGGTCCGATTGCGGAAGCATCGGCCATGTTGTAAAGCATGTTAACGAGTCCGATAAGGGTACCGATCATACCCCAGGCAGGACCCATGGCGGCATACTGATCGTAAAAGGCGGTAACCTTCTGATGTCTGGCCTCAACGCTTACAAGTTCCGTTTCCATGATACCTCGTACAAGCTCCGGATCAGTACCGTCGACTATCAGTAAAATACCTTTTTTTAAAAATTCATTGTCAAGGTCACCTGCTGCTTCTTCGAGAGAAAGAAGTCCTTCTTTTCTCGCAACGTTTGATAAATCAACGATTTTCTTTATCATCGTGGGGGTGTCAAGCTGCGGAACCTTGAATATAAGTGCATACGCCTTTAAATAGTTGACAAATTCCTTAACCTGGCAGGTCATGAACATACACATCGTCGATCCGCCGATTGTAATAATTACAGACGGTATATCAATAAAGTTATTAAGCAAAGAAAAATCAATACCGCTGCTCGAATAAACGATACCGAAAATTGCAAGAATAAAGCATGTAATTATTCCAATAAGGGATGCTATATCCATTTAAACTGCCCTCTAATCTGCCTTGTCGGCAAAAAATTCCTTTCTAAAGGATTTTACTAAATTTTGTATCTCTTGTCTACTTTCTTTTACGATTATTTTGCGTCCCGTGGACATGGTAATAACAGTATCTGGTGTTTCTTCCACAGTAACGATAAAGTTGTCGTTTACGGTCAGTATCACACCGTCAAGCTTTGTCACCTCAATCATAAGACCTCCGTCTATAAAAAAGTGTTCTGTTTACAGAACGCTCGCGCCGTCCTTGCCCTCTCCGTCCTCGCTTTGCTCGGACACCTCTCCCAAAGGGAGAGGCAAGCCCTCCTTGGCTCTCCCTCTGGGAGAGCTGTCACCGCAGGTGACTGAGAGGGCCTTGGCCTCCCACGCGAAGCAATTTCTTATATAGCAAAAAGCAGTTAAGGGGAACATAAAAGTTCCCCTTCAAGCCGCTATATTATCTCTTTAAGTTTACAAGTTCCTCAAGCATTGTATCCGAAACGGTGATGATACGCGAGTTTGCCTGGAAGCCTCTCTGAGTGGTAATCATCTCTGTAAATTCCGTTGAAAGATCTACGTTACTCATTTCGAGAACACCCGTTGTCATGTATCCGCCGGAACCCGTGATGTCAACGCCCACGCCGTCGAACTCGCCCGAGTTAAGGCTTGCGGAGTAGAGGTTGTCACCCGACTTTTCAAGGCCTGCTGCGTTTGAAAACTCAGCCACCGCTATCTGACCCATGAGCCTCGTCATACCGTTATCGTACGAAGCGTAAATCATACCGTTTGTCTGAATCGTAACACCCGTCATATTACCGAGCTTACGTCCCGTGCCGACGCCGTCCTTGTCTCCGGAAGTAGCTCCTATCGTGGAGGTACCGGAGTTGTTGTACATATTGGTAGCCGTCCAGTCAAATGAAATATCCGCAAACTGTTCAAGTGAAGTACCTGCGGATTCACCGTCTCCCTCGACTGTGGCATTAAAGTCGATTGTAATGCCTGTCTGGCTTCCGCCTATCGTCATGAAACTTCCGTCGTCAGTGCTGTAGTTAAGAAGAACACCCGCTCCCGACTTGCCGGTAACCGTTAACTGTCCGGTTGTTGCATCGATTGTTGCAGCCGTAATTCCGGAGAAATCAACATCCGAACCGTATATCTGCTGAAACAAAGTAATGTTTGCATCCGTAATCGGAACCGTGACTGTAATATTTCCATCGCCATCTGTACTTCCGAAAGCCGTCATATTTGCAATCGTGTCACCCGTAGAAGCATTTTTAAATGTTCCGCCGTCAATCGTAACCGTATCAAGCTTCGTATAAGGTACATTGACATTTGCCGTATAGGTCGCATCCGCATTGATACTTACCAAATCGGAAAGAGTCGAGCCCGGATACATTTCCGTAATGGACTTTCCGTTTGAATCGATTACATCATCAAGTTCCACGTAATACGTTCCGTCATCTGTGGTAGAGTGAATCGAGAACTTTGCGGTGTAGGAATACCCGAGGTTGTCATAGAAGCTTAGGTTAAGTGCCTTACCTGCTTCCGTTCCGACATCCGAATCGTTTTTATCGATGATACCGGAAACATAGGCATTGGATGTTGCCTCCGGAGGATATGTCATGTTGTCGGCACTCATGATTCTCAAAGCCGAAACCGTATCCTGCTTGATGGTCATCGTCTCTTCGTCAACTCCCCAACCCATTACATTGTAACCGTTGCTGGTCATTACAAGGTTTCCGACGGAGTCGATATTGAATGCGCCCGCTCTTGTAAAGTAGTTCTGTGAACCGTCCGAAACGATAAAGAACGAATTTCCGGTAATGCACAAATCGTAAGGGTTGCCTGTTGTCTGCGTTGCACCCTGCGTGGTGATTGCCGTATTGATTGCAGCCGACTGAACGCCAAGACCGATCTGGCGGGCATTCGTACCGCCGGTACCGGTAAGTTCGTTCGGTCCGCTTGATTTCTGTGTCGTCTGATACATCAATTCACTGAAGGTGATTGACTGTGATTTGTAAGCTACCGTGTTTACGTTAGCTATATTGTTACCTATAACGTCCATCTTTGTCTGGTGCGTTTTAAGTCCGGAAACACCGGAATACATTGATCTCATCATAGTGAGTGACCTCCTTAAGACAAGCAGTTTGGCTTCCTCTGTCAGTCAGAAGCCTAAGCCCCCAAAGGTCCGGCTATACTATTACTGCTCCGTCTATATTTGTAAATACGTTTAGACTTGTCTCCGACTTGTCTAAAGCTGTTACCACGGTATTGTTCGGAATATTTACCACAAAGGCTAACTGATCCATCAATACCAAAGATTCCTTAATTCCCTTTTCCCCTGCCTTAAGCGCCGCATCATTAAGTTTCTGTAACTGTTCGACGGATAAAGAAATGTTTCTGTCGTTCAGTCTGTTTGCAGCATGCTTTGAAAATTTAACTTCCGTCGCTTTGCCTTCGCTCTCGGAGGCTTTCGCTTTAAGAATACTTTCAAAACTGACATCGCTTTTTGATGTACGGCTGCCGGTATCGGTTTTATTTATCAGTCTGTCCGCTACCTGCTCGATGGAAAGGAAATTGTTGTTTTGAATGTCCATATTCCACCTCATATTCAATTGACTGCTATACCGAACCCTTTAACTCCTTAAGCCTTGCTTCGTATTTTTCAAGTTTTGTTACGGTATCGCTCGACAAAAAGCTCTTCTGATAGCTTGACATACTGTCATAGGTATCTCTGAGTGTCGTGATTGCATCCTCATAGTCCGTAGTAAGATTTGCTACCGTAGGGAAGCTGTTTAATGCCGTTGTAAACTGCTGTGCCAATGAATATGCCGCCGAATACTCCGAATCCATGACCTCATAAACGTCATCAATCGAATATAAGGATTCATTGATTGAAACGTAAGCCTTATTGTTCTCGTAAACGACATAATCCACTGTACCCTGTATGGTCGTGGTACCGCCGTTTGTCGCGCTCGTGGATTTAACGATTACTTCCTGTCCGACAAGTGCGCTTGCTCTCTGAAGATTCGAG
The DNA here is from genome assembly GCA_964499925.1 of uncultured Lachnospiraceae bacterium. Taxonomy (GTDB): domain Bacteria; phylum Bacillota; class Clostridia; order Lachnospirales; family Lachnospiraceae; genus UBA1258. The sequence continues at coordinate 10,845 of CAZCPW010000001.1, read as the reverse complement.
CTTGCGGAGAGATTCTGCATTTCCTCAAGTTCCGAGAAGGTTGCCAACTGTGATATGTACTCCGTATTGTCCGTAGGTTCCAACGGATCCTGGTACTTCATCTGTGCCACCAAAAGCTGTAAAAATGCATCCTTGTCAAGGCTTGAACTGCTTGTCGAACTTGTTGAAGAAGTCGAACTCGTCGATGCAGATGTTGTCTGAAGCACTCCGTCCTTGTATACCGCCGAAATATTTTCCGCCATGTTTCCTCCTTTCCGTGCTATGCACTGTAGTCTATTGTATTTCCGTTCTGTATCATCATTTCCCGTACCAGGGTATCTTCGGCAAGTTCTTCCTCTGACATTTCAGGTTCCGAAAGATTTATCCGCCTTATAGATTTCCTGGGCTGTCCCGATGACTCTTCTCTTGACTTTCCGTTATCGCTTAAGTTTCTTTCAAATGCGTGGCTCTGAACCGTTACCTCAACCGCTTCGACCTTTACGCCCTTATTTTCAAGCGCTTCCTTGAGGACTATCGTCTGGGTTTCCAATACCGCCTTAACGGTTTCATTTTCAGCCGTAAATGTGGCTTTTAAAAGTCCTTCGTGATTTTCATAAACCTTGACCGAAAGATTGCCGAGTGATTCGGGATGAAGTCTTAGGTTGACTTCGCTTGTTTCCGAACCGATATTTACGTCAATCCCTTCGGTAATCTGATTGATGATATCGTAAGCATCCGTTGTGCTGTATGAAGTAACCTCGGGTTCACTGTTTAAAGCATTTACGGTTTCGTTTAAAAGTCTTTCGGCAAATGTAAGCGTGTTGTTTTCCGTTTTTACGGTAGGTTCCGAAGTCTTTGCCTCGACGCTTTCCGTTATGCTCTCGTCTTTAGCTTCGGAAAAGTCGCTGTTTGAATCTTCGGATAAAGAACTTTTAACGTCTCCCTTTCCGTCATCGCTCTTAACGATATTTATCTTGCCGTCTATCGTTTCAGGCTCGTCTTCCGAAAGGTTTGCACCGGGTGTTCCGGCTTCTAAAGTCTTTTCGGGCTTATCCGAAAGTGTGCTTATGTTTTCCTCTTGGCTTAATGTGTCAAGCTTGATTGCATCGGAATTTTCTTTATCTGTTCCCCGGACGTTTACGCTTTCAGCGGATGCATCTCCGACCTCAGTAAAAGGCTCTGCAAATGCTTGTGTTTCAGCCGTTTCGACTTTTGTTTCGATTTTTGTCTCGGCTTTACTCAAAGCATTTAAGAATTCGTCGGTACTGATGTTTAGCTCATCCGTAAGTTCACTCACGACATCTTCGATTACATCTTTGATGTTCGTAAGGCTCTCATAAAGGCTTTCATCCGTCGCAATTGCAACTACGCCGTCACATCCCGAAAGTTTTGACACGATCAATGAAATATCATCTGTATTCAAAAGCGCCAGTTGATTTAACTGAAGGCTTTGAAGGACTTCCGCTATTTCTTCATCGGTAACTCCAAGCTCTTCCCTGATAACATCCTTTACTTTGTCTACCGCGTCCGTTACCTTTGAGACTTTTTCATCGGAAACAACTTCCTTTGATATATCCTTTGGTTCCTTTGCAGCTTCAATCCTGTCACCTGTCTGTGACACCTTACCGGCGGTAACGTCAGTATCAACTTCCGTATTGCTTTCCTTTACATCCGACTTACTCATCGTCTTAATGTCCGTATCGGTACCGCTCTTGGCCTGCTTGAGGCAATCCTCGAAGTTTGACGACAAGCTTATATTGCTTGCGGCGGCACTCTGTGAAAGATTCATGGCCGATACACTTGAAAAGCTCTGTACTGCTTGTGTCTGCATGTTTTCCTCCTTTCTTAAAAATTTATATGTGAAAAGCAAGCGTAATAGTCCTATTACCCTTGTCCCACAATATGTATATCGGAGGTATCAACAAAAAACTTAACTCTCGGGGTCCATAATTTTCGTAACTTTGGCGGCTTTGGCCGAATCCATTACTTCCAGAATGTCACCTCTTGAATCGGAGTCCATTATCTTTAATATTCTGGCAACAAGATTTATGTCTCCGCCATCTATCATGCTTTCGAATATGCCTGCTGCCGCCTTGGGCTTCATAGCGGAATACGCAGCCGCATAATCGGTAACTTCTTCATCTTCTTCAAGCTTGGTGATTACCTGCTTGTACAGAGCTTCCGCAGTCGTCGGGTCCATGCTTTCGTAATATTCCTTGTAGGCTTCCGCTCCCGGACCGTTTTCGGCATAGATGACTTCCTCATAGAACTGTTCTTTTATACGCTGGAATTCAACCTGCATCGTCTCAAATTCCTGAAGTCTCTCAACTTCTGCCTTTAACGTGGTGATTTCCTCGGCATTTGCATTATTGACTGTCGTGGAATGTTCAAGTTCCGTTTCAAGGGTCTTTATATAATCAACAGCTTCCTTTAAAGAGGTATACCCTCCGTAAGCACCCTCATCGCTTGTTTCCGTTTCACTCGACCCCTCCGGAAGAATCTTGTTTATAACAGGCACGTCCTTTAAAAGCGGAGTCAGGATTTCCGAACCGAATCCACCCACATCGAGCTTTATCAAAAAGCAAAGGATTGCTATCCAGACGACTACGATTACAGTGGTGACTATGAAACTCGAAAAGCCGCTGCCCTTTTCTTCATCGTCATCTATCTCGGCTTCTTTTTTCGAAATTTCCTTGGCCCTCTTTTTTATTTCCTGTTTTTGTTTCTTTTCATCGGCCTTAAGTTGTTTCTTTTCCTGCTTAAGCTTTGACTTTTCAGCCGCATTGTTATTGTCCATGCTTTATCTCCAAAGTCTGAATGAAACGCTATTCTTCCTCTTTTGTCCCATATACGTAACTGTTATGCTCATCATTTTCAACGCCTTCGGTGTGCTTTTCTTCTTCCAAGAATTCCTCAAAGGCCTTTTCTTTCAAACGCTCGTACATTTTCCGCTCTTTGATGCATTCGTTAAGCTTGTTCCTTTCTTCTTCGAGCATTCGTTCAAAAAGTTTGACCTGTGCCTTCTGCTCTTCAATGGCATTCTTGGAAAAAGAAATTGCTTCCTCATTCTCAAGGATTTCTTTAATGTTCAGGGCCCGGCTTCTTAATGTGCGCCCCTCTTCCTCATAATCCGAAAGCTTTTGTTTAAGGGCATTTAACTTGTCCGTTTCGTCGTCAAGCCTTCTTTTGGCTTCCGCAAAGGCGTTTCTCTGCTGTTCTTCGAGCCTTAACTTTAAATTCAGGACAGTCGCAAGTCTGAAAACAAATTTTGCCATTTTACTCCACTATTTTCCGAAGGCTTTCCACCGCCGTTTCAAAGCTGACCTTTTCATCGGTATCCTGAATCAGGAACTCATTGATGGCTTTATGTTTCTTTATGGCCTCGTCGATTTCCTCGTTGCTTCCGGATTTGTAGGCACCTATATTGATAAGGTCCTCGGCATCCTGATATGTGGCCATAAGATTTTTAAATTTACCGGCACTTTTCTTGTGATCTTTAGTCACTATCTGTGACATACATCTTGAAATGCTTGCCAGGACATCTATCGCGGGATAATGATTCTTTTGGGCGATTTTACGGTTAAGTACTATATGACCGTCCAGAATACTTCTTGCGGTATCGGTAATCGGTTCGTTGAAGTCATCACCGTCTACCAAGACCGTATAAAGACCTGTGATTGAACCCTTGTCACTTCTTCCGGCTCTTTCCAAAAGCTTTGGCATCTCCGCATATACGCTCGGAGGATACCCTCTTGAGACGGGTGGCTCACCGCTTGCAAGTCCTATCTCTCGCTGTGCCATTGAAAAACGTGTAAGGGAGTCCATCATTAAGAGTACATCCTTACCCTGATCTCTGAAGTATTCGGCTATTGCCGTTGCCGTCTTTGCGGCCTTCGTACGTTCAAGAGCAGGTCTGTCACTTGTCGCAATGACAAGGACGCTTCGTTTCATGCCCTCGGGGCCTAAGTCTCTTTCCACGAATTCCCTGACCTCACGGCCACGCTCTCCGATAAGAGCAATTACGTTTATATCTGCCTTTGTGTTTCTTGCAAACATTCCGAGTAAGGTCGACTTTCCTACACCCGAGCCTGCAAATATGCCTACACGCTGTCCCTTGCCTATAGTCAGAAGCCCGTCTACTGCTTTTACTCCGAGCGGCAGAACATCACTTATAATCTCTCTTGACATAGGGTCGGGAGGCGCTGCCTCTATTGGGTACTTTGCGCCCCTTACCGTTATACCTTTATCAGGTCTCCCGAGGCCGTCCAAAGTAAGTCCCAAAAGTTCATTTGATACCGTGACTTCCAACGGATGATTTTCATTTTCAACGACACAGCCGACGCTTATTCCGTCGACATGCTCGTAGGGCATGAGCAGGGTGCGTCCCTCTTTAAACCCTACAACCTCCGCCGTAGCGATTGGATTGGAATCTTCTTTTGAATAAATGGTACATATGTCGCCCAAACGCGAATCCGGTCCGTAGCTTTCAAGCGTCAGGCCGACCGCATTTGCAATCTTTCCGCGGGTCTTATAAAAAGAATGTTCCGAAAGCCTTTTATATTTGTCAAAATCAATATTTATATTCATGCTTAATCAACATTTTCGTAAGACAAGAGCTTTAAGGTATTTGTAAGCTCGTTTAGCTCGGTATCGATACTGCAGTCAATGACTCCGTAGGAAGTCTCTATCATGGCAGAGCCCGGCTTTAAGCCTTCCTTTAGAAGGATTTCCGTGCTTTCTTTAAGCGAACTGCGGCTTAAAAAGCTGTCCTTCATGCCGGCGAGCAAATCATAGTCTTCGGAACCTACGTAAATCGTCACCCTGTCGTTTCCCTCAATATTCATAAGTGCCTTGTTTATAAGGCAGAGCATTACATCCTTTCTCGAATAAAGAGTTTCTCCGAAAATTGCCCTGTAAACCCCGCATATCGTTTCCACCATTTTGGGTTCGACTTCGGACAGAAGTTTTTGATATTCGGATTTAAAGTTTTCTTTTTCTGATTCGAAAGCTTTTCTTGACTCTTCGGCCTCTTTCACAGCCTCCGTGCGCCCTGTTTCAAAGCCTTCGTTTCTGGCATTTGTCTTAATATTTTCGGCTTCGTCTTTTGCCTGACCTACGATTTCGTCTGCCTTAAGCCTTGCTTCGTTTAAAATGTTCTCGGCTTCTTTATGTGCATTTTTCACTATGGCTTCAGCGCTTAAAGAAGGTTCTTTTGCAATTTCATCATCACCCGTAAGTGCTTCAAGCGAAGAATCTGACAGTCCGTCCTCATCTTCTTCCGAGGCAGGTGAATCTGACGAATCAGACTCTTTAAACACCCCCGTGTAGCGCTCAAGTTTTTTTGCCGCAATGGCATTTGAGTCTATCACGCGGATGTTTTCCTTTGAAAGTCTTTGAAATCCGTTTTTAAAAATATTGGAATTAGACAACTATTTCGTCCCCACCGCCTCTGGAAATAACAATTTCCGCTGAGTCTTCCAGTTTTCTGATTATATTTACTATCTTTTGCTGTGCTTCTTCTACGTCCTTCATACGAACAGGTCCCATGAAGTCCATGTCTTCCTTTATCATGACGGCAAGACGCTTCGACAGGTTGTTGAAGATTGCCGACTGAACCTGCTCGTTTGCACCCTTAAGTGCGATTGCAAGATCGTTATTGTCAACATCCCTGAGAACTCTCTGAATGGCTCTGTCGTCAAGCAGCAGAATATCCTCGAATACGAACATTTTCTTTCTGATTTCATCGGCAAGCTCGGGCTCTTCGATTTCGAGAGTTTCCATGATATGCTTCTCGGTACCGCGGTCTACGGTATTCAAAATTTCGACAACCGCATCCACACCGCCGATAATCGTGTAATCCTGATTTATCAGGGAAGCAAGCTTGCTCTCCAAGACCTTCTCCACTTCCTTTATGACATCCGGGCTCGTCCTGTCCATGGATGCAATACGCTTTGTAACGTCTGACTGTCTGTCCGGAGGAAGGGCCGAAATAATGGTTGCCGCCTGGCTCACAGGCAGATATGAAAGAATAAGGGCAATGGTCTGGGGATGCTCGTCCTGTATAAAGTTAAGCAGCTGTGCCGCATCTGTTTTACGTACGAATTCAAAAGGCTTAACCTGCAGGGATGCCGTAAGCTTTCCGATGACGTCCAAAGCCTTGTCGGAACCGAGTGCCTTTTCAAGAAGTTCCTTGGCATAGCCGATACCGCCTTCGGCGATATACTGCTGGGCCAGGCACACCTGATAGAATTCCTCTATAACGCTTTCTTTAACCGCCGGTGTAATGCTTCTGGTATTTGCTATTTCAAGGGTGAGCTCTTCAATTTCTTCTTCCTTTAGGTGCTTAAAAATGGTGGAAGAACGCTCGGGTCCCAACACTATCAAAAGGATAGCCGCCTTTTGTATTCCGTTTATTTTTTCCTCAGTATTCTTTGCCATATGTATCCCATCTCTTTAAGAATCAATCCCAGCCTTCATTGAGCCAGTTGCGGAGCAGATTTGCAACTGCCTCGGGATTCTCGTCAACAAACTTTTCAACCATCTTTCTGGTCTCGGATATCTGTTCAAGCTCGATATCCGGTACCGGTTCTTCAGGGGTTGATTGAAGAAGCGTCTCAACCGACAAAGGTTCGGGTTCTTCCTCGGTCTTTTCACCGCGCATGCTCTTAATAACGACAAGGGCTAAAAGTCCCAGTATGATGACTATCAAAGCAATCTGAATTACTTCAGATGCATTTATATTTGAGCCTTCCGAATCCACAAAGAAATTTTCTTCGTAAGCGACCATTGTGATATTCTCGGTCGGTATGCCGGAGGCATCGCTTGCAAGTTCAAGCATTTCGTCGGTAATGGCCACTTGGGTTCGCTCGCTGTTTGCGTCCTTGTATTCTTCCCAGGTAATTCCGTCCAAAAGGCCCTGGTCCTTTACGTCGTCCTCCTTGACCACTATGTAATTCGTGGATGAAACTGCGAGGGATGATTCCGAATAAGTAACCTTACCTGCGGGAATTACGGTATTGGTAATCGTCTCGTTGGGAAGATACTTTTTGTAGAGTTCTTCTATCGTGGAAGAAGAAGTGTCAGAATCCTCATAATAGTAAGTCGTTTCTCCGTTTGAATCGGTTCCGGGTGTACCTCCCGTAGACCCCGACGATTCCGAAGTATAGCTTGATTCCTCGGAAAGAACGCCCTGCGACTGTCCGTCTGCGGGCGTATAGTTGTGAATAGTTGTTTCCGTCGTTGAAAAATCTATTACAAGATTTGAAGTAACCTTAATGTCACCGAACGATCCAGTTCCGGTAAGTACCTTCTTTACGCCGTTATTTAAAATTTCTTCGGCTTCCTGCTTGACTCCGAGTTGACTCGTTGCATTTCCGGCAGCCGTCGAAGTGTCGTCTCCCGAAAAAAGGAGGTTCGCCTCACTGTCCATGATTACGATATTGTCGGTGTTTGAAGATCCCAAAGCCGTAGCTACGGCCTTCGCAAGAAAGGAGGCGTTCTCACTTGTAAAATCGCCTTCTATATTTAAATAAATAGCCGCACTCGGCTCTTCCTCTTTAGATAAGAGTGTTCCGTCATTATCCGGAATATTCAATTGAACTGTACAAGCCTTTATGGCAGGAAAAATCGAAACAAAGTCGCTTTCAAAAGTGCTCTCGAGGTAAAGCTTGTATCTCTTTGCTTTATCGGCTTCCGTTGTGGTAAAGCTGCCCGAAAGGGCTTCTTCAATGGTATAGCCCGTTGTGGTAATTCCGCTGCTTGCAAGCGTAAGCCTTGCGGTTGCGATATTGTCTTTAGGAACCTTTATCTGAAGTCCGTCATCGGAAACGGTATAGGAAATGCTTGCTTCATCCAGGGCCGCCGTTATCTCGGAAGCCTCTTTTGTGGAGTCACACTGTTGCAGAAGGGTATAATTCGGAGAAGACAATACGGAATAAAGAATCACAAGCGCAACAACAACACCTGCCGCGATAGCAATGATTAAAGTCTTCTGCTTTGCGGTAAAGTGATTCCACCAGGCTAATATTTTTTGTCCGATTTCTTTAAGCTTGTTAAGTATCTTCTCGCCCATTTCTAACTGCTCCAATGTCTGAAACTTATGCTATATAACTATTTGCAGACTGCTCCGCATGCGAAAAACTTGCAACGCATATGTATGATTTATGCATGCCTGCGAATAGTAACATTAGATTTGCATGTTCATAATCTCTTTATATGCATCCAAAAACTTATCTCTCACGGCTACGGTATACTGTAATGCCGTGGAGGCTTTCTGAAGTGCAATCATTAAGTCATGAGTGTTTTCCGATTCACCCATGGCAAAACTGATCTCCTCATTTTCCGCATCGGAAAGGAGGCTGTTTGTACTGTTAATATTGTCAATTGCACTGTTTAATATCGAATCAAAAAGGTTACTCGTCTTTCCTGTCGATGTACTGCTTTCAAGCGTATCGGTACTGACAATCGAAGACGTTCCGAGTAATGAATTAACGTTCATTTATTGCTCCTTACTGGCCTAACTCCAAGCCCTTTAAGGCCATTGATTTGCTTGCCGTGAATGCGGTTGAATTGGCTTCATAAGACCGGGTTGCATCTATGAGGTTTGTCATCTCTGTAATAATATTTACATTCGGATAGGTGACGTAACCATCCTCATCGGCATCGGGATGTGAAGGGTCATAAACCTTGTTCATCTCGGTTACGGTGTCCTCGTATACACCCGAGACCTTTACACCGCCACCCGAATAGCTGTCTATGGAATTGTTCAAAACTCTTGAGAAAGCTGTCTGCGATCCCTTTTCTTCAAAGGTGACTACCTTTCTGACGTAGGGAGTTCCGTCTTCCGTACGCGTTGTGTTTGCATTTGCAACGTTCTCGGAAATGATGTCCATACGATATCTCTGTGCGGTCAGTCCCGAAGCGTTAATGTCAAAAGAAGAAAAAATGCTCATAATAAACCTCCTACTTCATCGCCGTCTGGAGATTCGAAAACTCCTGACTGATACTGTTTAACAAGCCCTCGTACATGAGCTGGTTCTTCGCAAGCATGGTATTTTCCGTTTCAATATCAACGTTATTTCCGTCAAGTCTGTACGAATACCCCGAATAATCCTTGTATGTACGTGCTTCAAGGTCTCTGTTCGTAAGATTTTTAACCTTGCTGTCCATGGACTCATAGTTTGAATGCTTTAAAGCCTTTGAAAGCTCACTTTCAAAGGTAACATCCTCCCTCTTGTAACCGGGAGTGTCGACGTTTGCAATATTGTTTGCAATCGCATCATTTCTAAGCCACGAAGCATCTGCGGCCTTGTCCAAGACATTAATGTAATCAAAGGCGTTTGATTTGATCATTTAACCTCCTTTTGGCAAGCAAGCCTACACTGTGCCTACCTTATTTCATTATAAATAGTTTTCTTGAAAACACAAGATTATTTTAATTAAAAACCACATAATATTGTGTTTTATTTTTTGCGCCCGTACCAAATGTGGACGGTATCTTGGCATATTTGCGAACTAAAAAAGCGTTCCGCCTGCGGAACGCTCGCGCCGAGCGCGGTCGCGTTAGCGACATTTTCCAATCGCGCGAGTGCGCATCAGTGGCACGTAGTGCCTTTTTTGCTATATAGGGGATTGCAGAGCAATTTCCTATATAGTAAAAAAGGAACCTCTTTAGAAGTCCCTTTCAAGTTCGTAATCCATTACTATTAATATATCGGCTATTCAGTGCCGTTCCTTAACTAAATGTTCTTATCCTTTTTAAGCTTGGCGATTTCCGGGAAGACCGCATCGTTTAAAACTCTGATATAGGTACCCTTCATGCCCGATGAGCGTGACTCAATTACGCCGGCGCTTTCGAACTTTCTGATTGCATTTACGATTACCGAGCGGGTGATTCCGACTCTGTCCGCAATCTTCGAAGCAACCAAAATGCCCTCCGTTCCGTTAAGCTCGTCAAATACATGCACGATAGCTTCCATCTCGGAAAAAGAAAGTGTGCTGATTGCGGAGCGAACAACCGCAATTCTTCTTGCTTCCTCGGCATTTTCCTCGTTGACTGCACGAAGCATCTCAAGTCCTACAACCGTCGTGCCGTACTCGCAAAGAATGATATCGTCTATGTCGTACGTAGCATTGCATTTATATACAAAGAGTGTTCCCAGTCTCTCTCCTGCAATTTCGATGGGAGAAATAACGGCCTGGAACTTATTGATATCGGTATGCTCAAAGCCAAGCGTCGTAAGATTGACGTTTTCCTTTGTGGAAAGAACAGCTAAAAGTCTTTCATTTAACATAGGATCGATAAAACTTCCTATGCTGTCATCAATAAGCTCGTCAATTGTATCGATATAGGTACTTTCGCCCACACCAAGCACTTTGCCCTTCTTACTGATGACCAAGACATTGGAACTTAAAATGTCTTTCATCACACGGCAGATATCGTTAAATACTACCTTGCTCGAATTGTTGTTATGTAAAAGCTTTCCGATTTTTCTTGTCTTGTCTAATAATTGAACACTACCCATACTTACCTCCAAGCAGATGTGCGAACTAAAAATACAAATGCATTGTAGCATGTAATTATTGAATATTCAACCGATTTGATTAAATTGCATATCATTTAAGACAATTTCTGTTGCTTTATTGTTTATGTCAAGCGAATCCCTACATTAGATAGGCGATTCAATCTTTATCAATTACATTGCCGCACTCCGGATTTGAGCATACAAGCTTCTTTCCGCGTTCCGTGTAAATGCTTCCGCATTTCTCGCACATTTTGTTTACGGGCTTCTGCCAAACCATAAAATCACATTCCGGTATGCCTATGCAGCCGAAGTATCTGCGGCCCTTCTTTGTCTTTCTGATGAC